>JAJDIC010000159.1 GCA_030266525.1 Desulfovibrio sp. OttesenSCG-928-G15
CCGCGTTGACGGCTTTCAGGCGGGCGTTTTCGGCCTCAAGCCGCTCCACGTCCTTAATCTGCCGGGCAAGGGGCAGGCACGTTGCGGGGTTGCAGGATTCCGGCAAACAGTTGGTGCAATAGACGCAGGTATCCTCGATCTTCCGGTATTTCTGGCATATATCGCAGCGGACCATGTTACACATCTTCCCCACCTCCGAGCGCCTCGCGGCCTTTGGAGGTTAATCTGTAGGCAATAACGCCAGCACTCGGAATATCCCAACATACCAGCCCAAGCCTTACGGCCCGATTGATTGTCTGCCGTGGAGCACCAAAAAACCGGAAGCGGTTGTCTCGTACTTCCCCACGTTCCGCAGCCTCCAACGCCTTTCGCATTGCCGGGGTTAGCTTGGTCTTAATCACGGTCCACCTCTTGGTCAGGGTATTTACGCCGTAGGTCAGCGCGTAAACCATCAACGGTGGGGCGACTCTCGCCCTTAAGGTGCGCAATAAAATATCGACAAACATCTTCTACTTGCGGGAACTCGTAACCGCACCACCGGATAATGTCCCAACATTCGGAAATGAAGATGCTACGGTTTTGCTCCCATGCCTTTTCTTCCCTCTTGGCATCGAGACAGGCTTTAACGAAAAAAAGTGCCAGAACCATAAGCAAAGCCAGAAAAATAATCCCCGTAATGGAAACGCATATTTCTACCCATGTCATCACGCACCCCCTCGCGCCGCCATAGTTTCCACCCGCACCGGATGGTCCTCGGCAGTTATCACAACCAACGACGAAGGAAACGGCGCGCCCGTATCAGCCCCAACAA
Organism: Desulfovibrio sp. OttesenSCG-928-G15; assembly: GCA_030266525.1. The sequence continues at coordinate 812 of JAJDIC010000159.1, forward strand.
ACCGCACCCGGCCAGCCAAAAACACCACAGTCACGCCGGGGCGCATGACATAGCCATGCCACCACTTGTTGTCAGTACGGGACGCAACCAGGGCGACAACACGCTTGGCGCGCCCGGCTTGTAGTTCTTCGTGGGCTTTTGCCAACCATTTGCCGGGAGCATCGCCATACGGCGGGTTCATCCAGCAGATACCAAGCCACTGTTGGAGCAATCCATCGTCTTCCGGGTCGTAAAAGGCGTCGCACTTGGCGTTCTCGGCATTGGCGCACACATCGAGGTCAAAAGGTCCCCATTTTTCATTACACCGGGCAAATAATTCTGGCGGGGTTTCCCAATCCATTTTGTCAGACTTGTAGTGGACGGGGTTCATGATTTCGCTCCTTCTCTGGCTTGGGCGGCTGCCCAGATAAGCCAGCACTCCTTTTTTTGCTCCACAGTAGAACTTACACAGCCCCGATCTTCCGGGTTGGCGCATTGGTTATACATGTCCGGGCAATAAGATTTCGATATCAACACGTCTGCCAGCCAATCCCTCTGCGCTTCTGCTTCCTTGGCGCGGTCGATGGCTTGGATGTACTTCCCGTCAGCATCGGCACAGGCTTTCTTCCAAGACTCGGCACTGGCTTCTGCCGCATCCAAGGCGTCAAGAAGGTGCAAAACAGCATCGCGTCCAGATTGCGCCGCAGCACATGGATCGGAATAGGGCAGGTTGAAATATTCCAGCATCCGTTCGCGTTCGTCGGGGGTGATTTGGGTCATTTCGGTATTCCTTCAAGCGCCTTCCGCGCAACATCTTTGGGGGCCAGGGTGTGGAGCCGGTCATAAAACCTTTCGCTACTTTCTCTCAGGTGGTTGAGCAGGTGTCTGTGCTTTTCGCACCCTCCGTAATAGCGTTTGCCCATAAACACCTCGCCGGGATACCATTCCCTCTCCCTCTCACAGTCGGCACATTCCTTGGCTTCGTCCTCGGTCGCCTTTATTTTGTCCATCAACTCTGCGTAAGCCGGATACATGGCAGCAAAGTCGTATTCCTCGGACTCTATCTGGCGCAACGCTTCGCGCAACCTCTCCACCTCTACCAACAGCGCGGCTATGTCGGCGGGGGCTGCGGCTATAAATTCGGCGTCTTCTTCCCACCTGTACGCCCTGTGGGACGCGCACCGCTCGGCCTGATAAAGCGTGACACACACCACGTCTTCGTAGACTTCGCACGGGTCATCGTCTGTTTTGGTTGTGGCAACGTAAAAGGTGTTCATGCAAAGACGGTCATCGCCATGATTTACGTGCCACGGCCCCGGCGTAGCAGCCGCCAGCCGCGCCGCTATGGCGTCAAGGTCGGGGGTTTTGGGGGTGGGGTTAGGCATGGTTGGCTCCTTAAATTTGACACGCTGTAAAGTTTTCAGATGGCGTATACAAAGCTGGCATGTGACAACTTTTTTCCGCGTAGGCCGGAGGTCGTTGTGTTCGCTGTTCCACATGCCACACAGCGTCCCTTCGTCCTCGGATGTTCCCATTACATGGACACCGTTTTCGTCTTCCATGCAGGTTATGTCTTCAATCATGCCTGCTCCTTTAAATTTTCCGAGCGGTCAGCGCGGGCCGGTTAAGGTGTAAAAATCCCGTCCTACTGTCAGGCAACACGCCTTATTTTCGCGCCTTCCGCTCGATCCCCGAAACGACTCCTTTCGCTCCGGGTTGGAGGGGAAAACTATTCTCCGTCGCCGGAGCCGTAGCCGGAGCCGTCGCCGGAGCCGTCGCCGGATCCGTAGCCGGAGCCGTCGCCGGAGCCGTCGCCGGAGCCGTA
>JAJDIC010000160.1 GCA_030266525.1 Desulfovibrio sp. OttesenSCG-928-G15
GAAACGACTATTCAGCAATGTCAGCGATGTATACGAAAGCTTACAGAAGGGGAGTACCCGGTTGAAAAAAGTGTGAACGCTGCCCGATATGTTGCCATTGAAAGAGCGCGTTTTGCGCAAAATTCTTTAGTTCTTGTCACCGACCCGGTGCGCTTGAGTAGAGTAAATTGATAGACGTTCTCTGGTAGTTGTTCACACTGTTCAGGGCGAATGTGGAAGTATAGAATACGTTTGCTGAAAAATATCTGCCGCTACTATGCCGTATTCATTTGGGCCGTATTGTAGCAACCAGTCTTCTGGGGCACCGGTGAGTGTGTATCCGTTTGTGGTGACGGTAAATGCCTCGGTCATAGCAAGGGCCCAGACTGTTCGTCCGCGTTTACGATATGTGCCGTTTTCACCTTGTTCTGTGGGGGCGATTGGCAAGTAGTCGTTGCAAAAGTGCGTACGCTGCATGGGCCAGCGCTCTCCGGCAATGCCAGTGAGGATGGCATCGCCTTGTTCATAGCCTACGGGCCCTTCCAATGTATGCAAAACCCCCGGGGTTGAGGCGAATTCAGCCACGACAGGTACCGGTTTTTTTACAACCGGCATGCTGCCAGCGAGCAGGCGCACCTCTTTTCCCGTCATGTCTTTCATGAAAGCTCCGCACTCTGTAAGGCACATGGTTCGTAGAGTTGAGGAAAGACATCTTCTTTTATGAGATACAGATCGTAGGGGTCGCTGTGTTGCATGACCAGCCAGTCGCCCGCCTTGCCAAGGATATAGGTGCTTTCATCCCAGGCGGGGAAAAGTTTTGTTGGGGCGATGAGTTGCAGGGCGCGAACGGTGCGCGTATCCGGCAGGCTTCGGCAGGGGCGAGCGTTATCGAACAGTGTCAACCGCTCGCCGGATGCCAGTCGGAACACGGTGGGTTCGTAATCCTGTACGGCGGGCGGCCTGTGATAGGGCTCTGCTTCAAGCGGTGTGTACGTTTGCTCAAAGGCCGTTCGGCTCATGAAATATACCTCCCCCCGTATGCCTATCATGCAATACAGGTCTGGTGATACGGTCATCACCGCGTCACCTTCCAGCATGCGCAAACACAGTCTGGTGCCCGCAGGGGCAAGGTCCTCAGAGGGAACGTAGCCCACTGTCACTGTTTTTTTCCGGTATGGGGCCATCGAGTCGCACAGCGTTTTTCTTGGGTATTGCCGGTCAATAATGGTGTATGCCCCGGCATAGGCGGTTAGCCGGGCTTCGAGGAAGTGCTGCACCCCGGCATTGCCCTTTATTCCGGTCGCGGAAAAAACGGCTTCGGCGTAAAGCCTGCCGCCACATTTGTCTTTATGCCCGCCGCCTTCGCCCGCTCCGTCTTGCGTAATCCAGGAAACAACATCATCCGCGCGGGCGAGTTTACCGGAAGTGCGAATGGAAAATCTGAAGTTGTCGCCCTGAGGCGTCCAGACAATAGCCGTAGTAATGCCGGCTACGCGAATTACCATATCGCTCAGATAGCCCAGGATATTCTGATCACACGGGTCCGCACCGATAAGAGCGAACTCCCTTTCTTCGTCTACATGCATGCTGCCAAGGGCTTTGACGGCGACGGACAAATCCTGAATAGAAAGGTTTGAAGTAAGAAGAGTGCGTAGGGCCGGTTCTTCCTGAATAAGCTTTTCCGATTCAATGTATGTGAGGGTGTCGCGCATGTTCAGGTCTTCCGGGTGTCGGATTTCCTCAAAGCCTTGGGTGTCCATATACAGGCCATAATAAAGTGCAATTGCGAGCTTCCTGTGGGCTGCATCCAGAGCGAATCCTTCTTCCTGAAACATTTTCCAGATAACCGTGGCGCAACTGCCGAGGTAAGGGTTGACCAGGTTTTTCTCAGGCAATGTTGTCGTAATTTTGTGGTGGTCGATAACCGCCACATCATCGGCCTGAACGCGCTGCACATTGCCGCCAAGGTACTGGCAATCCACAGTGACAAGCAACCCCGACCATTCCTTCAATTCGGGTCTGTGGTGCACGGGAATGTCGAGTAGCTTCACCATGAGAAGCAGGTCCGGCTTGCTCAAGGCGGCCGCACCGCCATAAAAAAAGAGTGGCTCCATGCCCCGGGACCTGAAATAGCAGTACAGGGCATAGCCGCAGGCCAGAGCATCCGCATCAGGTGCGTTGTGGCACTGTATGGCAACTGGTGCGCTTGTAACAAGGTCTGATAATTTCATAACTGTTTTTCCCAAAAAGGTGTGTAGCTGTCCAAGGTTACTGTGCTCCAAGATGCAGTAAGGTGGATTCCCCTTCCTTGTCAAAAAGGTACGGCTCCTGGCCGAGGCGCTGTGCCTGACCGAGATTCTGGCCTTGTGACTGACCAGAGTCTTGCTCCTGGGCCGCTGCGGGTGGTGTCTCGTAGCGTACTTTGCCCCTGGTCAGGCCGAGGCTGCCGTGGGAGCGGATTTTCGCGTAGAGATCTGCGGTGCGCGCCTTGCCGTAGCGCAGCCAGTCGCGGATGCTGGCGTCCTTTGTGCCGGGTAGGGCGGCTTTGCCTTCTTCCAGGCCTTCTTTGAGCAGCACGTAAGAGAGGATGCCGTGTTCCAGGGCGTCGGCTTCCAGAGCGG
>JAJDIC010000161.1 GCA_030266525.1 Desulfovibrio sp. OttesenSCG-928-G15
CCCGAACAATACCGGCTTTGCCCACCCTCATTTACCCGCACCGGCCCGTATCGTTCCCCAAAAAGATTCGCGCAGCCACTTTTACATCCGGCTGAAAGTTTCTGACGAGCCGGGCGTTTTGCGCGACATAGCCGCAATCATGGCCCAACACGGCATTTCCATTGCCCAGGTTATTCAAAAAAGCCGGGATGATGCGGAAAGCCAGTATTATTCTTATGGTTCGGAAGACAGAACGGCCTGTGTGCCCTTTATCATGATGACCCACGAAGCGCCCACCTCGGGTGTGCAAAACGCGCTTGAGCGGCTGGCCGCTTCGGCCATGGTCCATGAAACGCCAGTGTATTACCGGGTGTTACCCAAATAAATAACAGGAGTGTCTTAATGTATTACAAAAAGTTGCTTGTTCCCATTGACGGTTCCGAACATTCCACCCTGGCCCTGAAACACGCGATAGCCCTCGCCAAGTCGGGCGATATGTCCCTTGTGCTGCTGCACTGTTATGGCGAACTGCCCGCCGCCATCGGCGGTAGCGCCCGTGACGAAATTATTGCCATTTCTCTTGAAGAAGGCAAAAAATTGCTGGCCCCCGGCGAAGAACTGTGCAAGGAAAACAATATTCCCTTCACCACACTGATCAAAGCGGGTGCTCCAGGCAGAACAATCGTGCACGAAGCCGAAGCCGAAGGCTGCGATCTTATTGTCATGGGCTCTCGCGGCCTGAGCGATTTTTCCGGCATGGTCATGGGCAGCGTAAGCCACCGGGTGCTGCGCCACGCTTCCATGCCTGTGCTTATAGTACGGTAATAGCCCTGTGCCCCCAAACTCTTTTTCCAGAACCCAAGGCCAGGGGGCACGCCGCCCCCTGGGCCAAAAAGGCGGCAAACGACCAGAGGCTGCCCCCAAAGCCCCTTTGGACTCGCCGTACAGGCCATTGCGACAAGGCCCCGCGCAACAGCCAAAAGGCTTGCAGCAAGGGCCGCTCCTGCAAAGGCCCGACGCGGAAATACTCGCTTCCCTGGAAATGGCCCTTGCCGCCATGGCAAGGGCCTTTCCCGTGCCAGCCTCGCACCGAAAGGACATGCCTTTTGCCGTGCGCGACCTCTCACGCCTTCTGACGGCAGAGCGCTCCGGCCTGGCCCAGCCCTATTGGGCCGCCCCGCGCTTTGTGGCGGCCTACATGCATTTCTTTTTGCCCTGGAACCTGTACAGACTGGCCTGGCTGCTGCCGGGGCTTGCGCTTGATCTCGCCCCCGGTTCCCGTGTGCTGGATGTGGGCAGCGGCCCGCTTACCTTCCCGCTGGCGCTCTGGTGCGCAAGGCCGGACCTTCGGGCCGTGCCCCTGCATTTCGTCTGCAGCGATGTGGCGGTTAAGCCCATGGAACACGGCAGAAACGCATTTATCAACCTGAGCGGCGGCGACTCTCCATGGACTTTTGAGCTGGTGCGCGCCCCGCTTGAAAAAGCCCTGCGCATTCGCAAAACGCCCTTTTCGCTTGTAACGGCCTGCAACGTATTCAACGAGCTTGCCGCGCGTACAACCCAAGAGCGCAGTCTGCCGCGAAGAATTGACGAACTGGTGGAACTTGTCCGCTCTGCCCTTGCGCCGGGGGCTTGCTTTTTCCTGCTGGAACCCGGCACGCGCCTTGGTGGAAAAATTACCGCCCTGACCCGCAATTCCGGTATGGGCAAAGGGCTTCGCGTACTTGCCCCATGCACCCACAGCGGCCCCTGCCCCACCTTGCGCGACGAAAGCCACCAGGAAACACCGGGCAGCCGGAGCAGATTCCCGGCAGAACCCGAATATTCCGGCTGGTGCCACTTCATCCATCCCACAGAGCAGGTTCCCGAGCCTTTGGCCGCCCTGGCCCAAAAAGCCCGACTGGAAAAGAACCACCTGGCCTTAAGCTGCCTGCTGCTGCGCGATACGCGCGATGTGAACGATGGTACGCATACAGCGGACCCCGCCCTGTCGGCCCCGGCTGCCCCGGCAGCCACGGCAGCCACGGCAACGGGGGCAGGCAGTATGGATGAGCTGGACGAACTGGAGGCGCTGTACAGGGAAATCATGGCCGAAGACACCCCGGAAGAAGACAGGGACTTGGCGGCGGACCATACCATACACCCCCTTGCCGCCCGGACAGAGGCCCCTTGCCCGTCCGGCAAGGTGCGCATCATTTCAGGCCCGATAAAACTCCCCGGGCGGGAAAAACCCGCCCGTTACGCCTGCGGGAACTGCGGCCTTGTACTCCTGCCCGATTACGGCGACGCCCACTCGGGTTATCTGATAGACGTAAGCCAGACAAGAGAAGCAGGCCGCGACGGCAAAAGCGGCGCTCTGGTCTTGCGTAGCAGCAGCCCTGACCGGGCCGGCGGGATAACCGCACCGGCCAGCCCCACCGGAGCGGGCAGAGCACCCGGAGGCGGCAAAGCGACACAAGGCCGGACCACATCCGGAACAAACACGCCTCCGGCTTCACAGCGCAAAAAAAGCCCGCCCAAAACCGGACGGGGTCATTACAGGAACGATCAATGACAAGCGGCCTGCAAAAATCCCCTTGCAGGCCGCTTATTTACTCTCTGCCA
>JAJDIC010000163.1 GCA_030266525.1 Desulfovibrio sp. OttesenSCG-928-G15
CGGTTCTTGCACGTAGGAGGAGGAATCGTTGGCGGCATTTGCGCCAGATGCGCCGGGACGGGGCACAGAATCCTTGGGAGAGAATATGGTTTGGTGCGCTTTTTCGTCAAATTCCTGCAGGCGGGTTTTGGCTGTTGTGCCGCCGGTCCACTTCTGGATTTCCTTGCCCATATCTACTGCCAGAACCTGGGTTATGGCATGCAGGGGATCGGAGGGCATGCGGGTTTTTGTGGCAACAATAAAGTAATCATTCGTGCGCGAGGCTGACATCAGGCCGCTTTGGGCCATGGACCAGATAAGCTGGCCCGTACAGACATCGTGCGCTTCAAGCTGAAGGGCCAGTTGCGAATCACCTGCTGTGCCGCCTGCGTATACATAGGTGACAAAGCCGCCAATCACGATATCCGCTTTGCGGGCACGGGCAAGCTGTATGGCCCTGTCGCGCCGGTAGGGGGTATCATCCGCAGAAAACTCAAGCGTCGGGAATATCTGCATTGTCAGCCAGGTTTGCCAGAACGTTCTTGCCGTGCCGTAACCGAGGATACTGGGGTTGTCGATGCTTTGGGTTACGCGAAAAGGAATGAACAGCACTTTGGGCTCATCCGGGGAAGAACCCAAGGCTTCCACATGCACTTCCGGCGGATTGCGCTGGACCCAGTTATCCCGGTAAAAAGTAATTTTTCCCGCCGGGTCAAAATTGACGTGCTCATCAATGCTGTGCATGGTGGTACACCCGGTAATTCCCGTTGCCGCCAGGAAAATAAGGGCAACAATAAAGAGTATGGCATGAAGCAGACGGTTTTCGCGGCGGTTGTATCTCATGCTGGAACTGTATCGCATACGGACCTCGTAAAGGGTATATCAGTCGGGCTAGTCAAAAAACCAACAGGCAACCCCACCCAGTGCCTTTGTATCAAACTACTGCCGCAATGATGCATTACTGCGGGCGGGGGACTGCGTGGAATAGTACGGTGGTGTATGCAACATTTGTTCCGAAATGGGGTTCCGCCGGAGATGGCGAGAGGAGGGGCGTGCGCTTTGCTCTCAGGAAAAGCGCATGTGCGAGATGTATTGTGCTGTAAAGCGCGGATACGATGCCAGATCCAGAGTACGAACAAGGCGCATGCGCTCGTTAAGCTCCTCGCGGGCTTTTTCAGACCGGGCGAGAAGGGCTGCGCCTTCAAGGGACGTGTTTCCGGCGACGTGGATTCTGGACGCCATACCGGGGCTGAGAAAACCGAGTTCCTCCAGGGCGTCGGTGTCAACGTGGGCCCCCAGCGCCCCGGCCAGGTGCACAGCGGCAAGGTCTTTTGCTTCCAGTCCGGCTTCTTCCAGCAAACAGGCAATGCCAAGACTGAAAGCTGCCTTGGCCTTGAGAATTTCCTCTACGTCGCTTGCATACAGGCTGCACTCGTGGGGCAGGGGAATAACGCTTTCGCCTGCCGGTGTGTGTTCCGGGTTGAAAAGGCGAAGGGCCAGCGGGTTGCGGTTTGGGGTGAACGCGCCTGCCGGTGAGAGGGCATCCACTTTTTTCATGCAGGAAAGCAGGGAAAGGTAACCGGTTCCGGTGATGCCCGGAACCTGTTCAGAGCCGGGCAGCCTGTGGGCGGTGAGCCCTTTCGGGGTGAAAGAAAAGGATGTGATCGCCCCGGGGCGGGCTTCACAGCCGTGGCGAAGACTGGTGCCTTCCAGAGCGGGGCCAAGCGCCACGCTGGCGGCAAGGGTGCTTTCTTCTGACAGAGCCAGCAAAAATTCACCGTTCGTGCCCATGTCCGCCAGGAGGAAGGGATATTCCGGCGGTTGCAGCCCCAGAGCCAGAGCTGCATACCCGGCGCTTATGTCGCCCCCGATGAAGGGCGCGATTTGCGGGGGTATCCAGACGGGGGGCAGGCCTTCCTCTTTTTCCCAACTGCCCCCGGACAGGGGCAGGGCATAGGGGGCTGCGGCCAGGCAATGCACATCCAGGCCGAGAAACAGGGCCGTCATGGTCGGGTTGGCTGCAAGGCAAAGGCAGGAGGCAGGGGGCGCTTGCGCCACAGCCAGGGCGGCTTCGGCGCTGATACGCCGAACAGTGTTTCGGGAAAGCTCATGCAGCCGGAGCGCCCCTTGCGGTGTAAGGGCGGCGGCAATGCGCGACATGATGTCACAGCCCGCACCGGCCTGGGGGTTGATTTCCTGCCCTTCAAGAACAAGGCCCGCGCTTTCAAGGCGCCAGTGGATGAAGGTTGTGCCCAGATCAATAGCCAGGAAGCAAGGGGCCGAAGAGTTTTCGCTCTTGCCCCGGAAGCGTTCCACTCTGGCTATGGGCGCGGGCTTTGCGCTGTGGCCCTGCGTGTTTGGCACCTCCACGAGCTGGCCGGAGCGGGCTTTGTGGCGACAGCCCAGCCGCCAGCCGTCTTCCAGTTCCTGCGGGGTAAAAAAAGCATGGTCGGCTTCCTGCGGCAGCGGTGCTGGCTCTACCCGCATGCGGCAGCG
>JAJDIC010000164.1 GCA_030266525.1 Desulfovibrio sp. OttesenSCG-928-G15
GGCCCTTGCCGCTTCAATGGCCGCATTGAGCGCAAGCAGATTTGTCTGGTCCGCAATATCCGAAATAACGTTGAGTATTTGGCCGATGTCTTCTGCCTGTCGGCCAAGAACCCCCAGGTTTTCGGAAAGGCTGGCTGCCTGCGCACGCACGGTGTCTATGGCAGCCATGGCGTTGTTCATGATTGCCTCACCCTGTTTTGCCCTCTGGTTTCCGGCGTTTGCCTGCTCTGAGGCCCTTCCGGCACTGCCAGCTATTTCCATGATGGTTTCATTCATTTGTTGCACGGCAGCAAGGGTTTGCTGCATGACCTGGCTCTGGTTGGAAGCCGCGTCCTGAACCGAGACTGTTTGCGACTGGATTTGTGAGGCGGAATCATTCACGCTGGCCGCTATTTCCGCAACCTTGGCATTGACTGCCGCCATGCGCTCCATCTGTTCCGCAAGCGTGTGCTCGTGATTCACGATATCTGTAATATCGGAAAGGGTTTGCACATACCCGGCAACGTCGCCATTCAAGTCGTGCATCACATCCGACTGGGCCCGCATTTGCCGCTCTTGCCCGTTTATTATCAGGGGGAAGGGGGCGGAAATGCTTTTTACGCCCTGGCGTATTGTGTCGCGCAGGGGGCAGTGGTCTGTGCCATACAGGTTCAATTTCAAAACCGTGTTGATATCTTTACCGATAAGGTCTTCCGGCGTTCTGGCCCCGGCAATTTCACACACCCGCATGTTGGCAAGTAGCAGGGTATAGTCGCTGTTTACAACAAATACCGGGTCCGGCATGGCGTTGACCATGTTTTTGAATCCGGAAATATTGCCGAGCATGGACTCCACCTTGCCTGTCAGTCTGTTCACCTGATGCGACAGCCCTGCAATTTCGTCCCTGGAAGAAGTGTCCAGACGGTAGGAGAGTTCTGCCTTGTCATCCACAAGATCGGCAATCACGTTGCTGACCCTTGCCAGGGGTTTTGTGATGATAAACCTCGCGGCAAAGATGCCCAGCAGTCCGAGAACCACTGCAATGCCGACGGCACTGGCCGTTATGTTGGTCATCACCGTTTTCAGAAGATTTTCCTGGCGTGAAGCGGGTACACCGATAAACAGCATGCCGATATTTTCGCCTTCGGCGCTTTTCAGGGGTTCATAGCGGACCCCATAAGGCACGTTGCCAAGCAGGATGCGGTTATTGGAATACGCTTCTCCCCTGGTGAGTACGGTATCGAGAATGTCCTTGTTTTCCATGGTCGTACCGGTCATGCGGTCGCCCTTTGCATCATGCAGGGTGGTGGCGATACGGACATTTTTTTTGAAAAAGGTAACTTCCGCGTTGATATCTTTTTTGATTGCGTCAACAAACGCTGATTGGTCCAGGCGCATGCCGGCCGTGACCACGCCCACAAGCTTGCCGTCAAAATGCACCGGCGCACCGCCGCGTATGGAAAAGGCGACGGCAGTGCCACCTTCAAAACCAACCGTAAGCAATTCTCCGGCTTGTGATTTGCGCACGTTGATCTGCTTTGCGACCGAGTCTCCCTTTTTGGGTGAATGGGAGCGCACAATAACGTCCCCTTTCGCGTCAGAAAGAGTAATCATGTCAATTTCAGAATGCTTCTGCAAATCGCCAAGAATGGACAGAAGGTCTTTTTCATTCCTGTCTGCCACGGCTTTTTGCAAGTCCACGCGGCGGGTCGTCTGCCACAGCAGGCCGCTGAGGCTGTCACTGTAACCTTGCAGCTTTTCTTTGACTGTGTAAGCGCAGGCTTGCATGGTTTCCCGCTGGGTATGGGTAAACTCTTCCGTCAGCAGCGTATTGATGTAAAAAAGTAATGGGCTGACAACAAACAGTATACTGAAAACAAGCATCAAGGCGACTTTGGAAAAAATGGTCAGACGCATTGCCCCTCCTACGTAGGTACAAACATACAGATACTATACTGGTTGATTTTTTTTATCGGACAGTTTTTCACTGTTTCCTATAATACAGGTTTTGCATGATTTGACAATGCATGTCTTTTTTGTCCGGTATTGAAAAAACAAATAGTAAACGCATTTCTTCATCGGGCTTCGTTGCTCTTGGAGTGTTCGTGGCGCGCCCCTGTCCGGGGGATGCCGAAGGAAAGGCCGTGGGACAGAGGAGTTGAGGCGGTATCAATGTATCATGGCGCTATAACGCGCAAAGTCCGGTTTCTGTGAAGAAACCGGACTTTGCAGGGTTGTATGTATCTTGTGCTGCAAGCGTTTATCCGCGCAGGTTTTCCATGTAGCCCTTCAACTCGGAAGTTTGTTGGGCCAGTTCGGATACGGCCTGGGCAGACTGCTGCATAACGGTAGCCGTTTCGTCAGCGAGACGGTTGATTTCCTCAAGGGAACGGGTGATTTCTTCACTGGCGGCAGACTGTTCTTCCGCAGCGGCGGCAATGTTGCGAACCTGATCCGCAGTGTGGTCGGATTCGGCAACA
>JAJDIC010000165.1 GCA_030266525.1 Desulfovibrio sp. OttesenSCG-928-G15
ATGTACCCCGTGCCGGTGCGGATGCTCAAACTTTCTGAAAAAATCGTCGCCGAATATGTCCGGGAAGAAATGATAGCCGGTTCCCCCTGCTTTACCGGAAATTTTGACCTCTTTGCCGTGGAAGGCGGTACCGCCGCCATGACCTATATTTTTTCCACGCTCAAAGAGAACTCCCTGTTGAAAAAAGGCGACACTATCGCCATCGGCATGCCCATTTTTACCCCCTATATTGAAATTCCCCAGCTCAGCGACTACAGCCTGACCGAGCTTTCCATCAATGCAAACCCGGCCCACGGCTGGCAAATTCCAGCTGAAGAACTGGCAAAACTTCTTGACCCAAAAGTGAAAGCCCTGTTCCTGGTGAACCCCAGCAACCCGCCCTCGGTCAAGCTGTCTGACGAAACCCTGGCTGCCATCGCCGGCATTGTGGAAAAGCGACCGGACCTGATTATCCTGACCGACGATGTATACGGCACCTTTGCCGACGATTTCACCTCCCTTTTCGGTATCTGCCCTTACAACACAATTCTGGTTTACTCCTTCTCGAAATACTTCGGGGCCACCGGCTGGCGGCTCGGCGTAATTGCCACCCACGAGCACACCATCCTGGATAAAGCCATTGCCGCCCTGCCCGAAGAAGAACAAAAACGCCTGGACAAGCGGTATAGCACCATAGTTACCGAGCCGCGGACCTTGCAATTTATCGACCGCCTGGTGGCCGACAGCCGCACTGTAGCCCTTAACCACACCGCCGGGCTTTCCACCCCGGCCCAGGTGCAGATGGTCATGTTCGCCCTGTTCTCGCTTATGGACGTATCGCAACAGTACAAACGCGGTATGAAACGTCTTATCCGCCGGCGAAAGGCCGCGCTGTACCGGGAACTGCAAGTCGCCCCGAGCGCCACCCCCAACGATGTGGACTACTATCACCTGCTGGATGCGGAAGCCTTGAGCAAAGGCGTGTACGAGCAAGAATTCATCGACTGGTTGAAGTCTTCCTTCAAGCCGAACGAATTCCTGTTTACCCTTGCGGACAAGGCGGGTGTCGTGCTTTTGCCCAGTTCCGGCTTTGGCGGGCCAAACCACCCCTCTGCCCGCGTGTCTCTGGCCAACCTCACCGAAATGCAATACGTGCGCATCGGCAAAGCCATGCGCGAACTGCTGGATGATTACTACGAGCAATACCAGGCGTTACAGGCAGAAAAAAAATAACGTCGCCAACCGGTTGTAACCCATGCCGCACACTCTGCTTCAAGATGCTCCGGCCCGCGAACGAATGCCGGACGGCTTTGACCCGCAATGCGTCGACTTTGAAGAGCTTTGCGCCTTTCTGCACGAATTTGTCACCACCATGCTTTCCATGGGCTCACAAACCGCGCGTATGGTGCGTAGCGCCAAACGTATCGCAGATGTATTCGGCGCGGATATCGAAATGCTTGTCCTGTTCAAACACGCGGTTGTTACCATTTCATCCCGCCTGGACAAAAAGCTGTGCAAAACAGTGGTCATCCCTTTCAGGCAAATCGGCCTGAATTTTGACCTGTCCTACCGCCTGAACAGGCTCAGTTGGGAACTGTCGGATTCGCTCCCCGCGCAAAATGCTCCCGGCGCAACCGGAAATGAGGCCCTGCACACCGTTCGCAGACAATTTTATGAACTGCTGCAACGTCCCCGCCTGTCCCATATTGCCTTGTGCGTCATGATAGGCGTTGCATCAGCCGCCTTCTGCCGCCTTTTCCGGGGCGACCTGTATTCCATGGCTGTTGTTTTCGTCGCTTCACAAGCAGCCTTTGCCACCCGCTACTGGATGCTGAAAAACGCCCTGGACACCCGTATGGCTTTTTTCACGGCGGCCTTTGTTTCATCATTCCTCACGGCCCTGGCCATTGTGCGCCTGCCAAGCGCGACCCCTTCTGTTGCCGTGGCGGCCAGTGTGCTGTTTCTTGTGCCGGGAGTGCCGCTTTTGAACGCGGTGAATGACTTTATCGACGGCTACACGCTCATGGGCATCAGCAGGGGCGTACACGCCAGCATCCTTATTCTCTGCGTGGGGTTTGGCCTGGCAACCAGCATCTTGCTCACCGGGTTCAACGTATTATGACAGCCGCCCTTTTCGCCATACTGGAAGACGCCTTTTTCGCGGCACTGGCCGGGCTTGGTTTTGCCGTGGCTGCCAACCCGCCCAAGCGAATTCTTCCCGCAGCCGCCTTTCTGGCCGCCATAGGGCACGCCTTTCGCTTCGGCATTATGGAATATGCGGGCGTAAGCATTGCCACTGCCTCTCTGCTGGCTGGGCTGCTGGTCGGCGTTGTGGGCATTGTCATTACGATTGCCATGCGTGTGCCGAGCGAATTTTTCTGCTTCCCCGCGCTTTTGCCCATGATTCCGGGCCTCTATGCCTATAAAGCCATCCTGTCGATA
>JAJDIC010000166.1 GCA_030266525.1 Desulfovibrio sp. OttesenSCG-928-G15
CGCCGCTTACGGCGTCACTGGCGGTAACCTCGCCGAAACGCACCTTCTGGCTGCGGCTGAAAGAGCATTCCACCTGCACCATATCGCCGTCAATAAAGGCGAAAATATTGACCCGGTGCGCAAAAGCCGAAGTACAGACAAACAGGCAGCAAAGCACAGACGACAGGAAAAATTGCAGCATTACTCACAGGCTCCTTTGCTCCGGTTTTCCGGCAAAATCGAGCATATGCGGCCGGGTGCGGGCGATAAACGAAATAGCGGCGACGCTGAGTATGCCTTCAATGAGTATAATCGGAAGGTGGGCCGCAAACAGCAGGGCAGCGGAAGCGACAAAGGCTTCACCGCTCAGGGCGAGTGCCAGGGACGTGAGCAGGGCGGCCCCGGCTACGGAAAGGGAGCCGCATAAAAACGCACCCAGTGTTCGCGCCCGTCCACCCTTCCTGATCAGGGGCAAAAAGGCCAGGTGGCACAACAGCGCGGGAAAGGCCATGTCAAACACGTTGACGCCAAGCACCACAAGTCCGCCGTATTGAAAAAGCACGGCTTGCAGTAAAAGCGCCACAAGCAGCGCCGGAAACACGCCCCAGCCAAGGAACAGCCCAAGCAGGCCGTTCAAGATAAGATGCACATTGCCGGGGCCGACCGGCACATGCACCAAAGAGCCGACAAAAAACGCGGAAGCCAGCACGGCGGTTGTCAGAAGGCGCTCCCCTTCCATTTTGCGAAGGCCAAGGGCCACGCCGACAACTGCCAGCGCAGCGCCACAGCCGAGAACCACGGGAGAGAGAACGCCTTCTGAAATATGCATGACAAAAGCCTGAAACGGTAAATTACAGGTTGCCTATCGCTGCGGCGCAATGAACTCCGTCCACAATACCGCGCCAAGCTCCACATCCTTGTCCGCGCCTTCGTGCTTCATTTTCAGGTCTGAAGCGCTTAACGCGGCAAAGCCCCACCAGCCTGCAAAGGGAACGCCATACACGAAAACGCCGTTTTCGTCGGTCATCACGCTCTGGGTGACCATATAGTCGTTGGGTGCCTTGTATTTTTTATCACGGTTATAATATTCCACCTCGACAAGCACGCCCGGTGCGGGCTTGCCGTCAACCAGCACGCGACCGCTGAACACGTTCCCGGCGTAGTTTCCGAAGGGCCGGGTAAGGGGAACGATCTCCGTTTTTACGCCTGCCGGCTCATCCCAGCCTTCTTCCTCGCCAAAGGCGGCGATGTATGTTTTGGTGTAATGCACGATGAAGCAGTCTTCCGCAGGCTCCCAGTAAGGCGTCGGCTCCATCACCACCTGGTAGACACCAGGTTTTTTTACAGTATATTCGGCCTTCCAGGCGTCATGCTCCATAATTTTCGCAGGCTTGAGCGAAGCGCTCAGGTCTTCGGCCTTGCCGTCCATAAAGACTTGCGCCCTGGCCGGTTTTTCAAGGGTCATCCCCACCATTTCCATGGGATGGCTGAACGAAAACTCAAGGGACACCGCCGCTTTTTCCTTGTCTTCCACGGTGGATTCAGAAGGAATGACCATACCGAAATGGGCAAACGCATGTGCAGCCGTAAAAAGCAGCATGAAGCAAGAACCCACAAGCATCCTGAGCATGACAATCTCCTTTGGCAGTAGTGCGGCAAGGCATTATGCGGGCCGCGTGACAAGATTTGCTGTAAGGCGATGCCTAGTGTAACATCTTTTTTAAAAAAGTATACACCTAATGCATACATAAAAAATAATAATGATATCACACCCTATTGTACGCGACGGTCCATCTTGTACAGCGGATAGTCGCGCATGGATACGCCGTATCCCTGCGCCGTATCCATGCGCTGTATTCATGCGCTTGCCTGTTAGCGGTTTTCAGTTTAGATTGCTGAGTGTTTCAATTATATCTGCATACCAGGGTCGGTTACTTACTGTTCCGGCGGTGAACAGCCGGTGCTCCGTAGCCATGATCCCTTCACATACAGGCTTTTCCGCTGTTCCGGACGGAACGGCTTTGCCGGGAGGGGCAAAACCTTCTTCGGCAATGTGTGAGCGCTTACACACAGCGGCATCGGGCCGCGTTCGGGATAGAGTTTCCCGTCAACCCTTTTGAGGAGGCAACCCACAATGTCTTTGAAAACACTGTTCACTGCTGCAATTATCACGCTTGCAATGGCCACAAGCGCCTTTGCCGCCGAACCGATCAAAATCGGCGTGTACCTGCCCCTTACCGGGCAAAACGCCTTTGGCGGTCAGCTTGAGCTGGAAGGCGTGCAACTGGCCCACAAGGAAATGAGCAAGGTGCTTGACCGCGATGTAGAGCTGGTAATCGTGGACAACAAGTCGGACAAGGCAGAGGCCGCCACGGCAGTTACGCGCCTGACCGCCAAGGATCAGGTCACCGGCATCATCGGCAC
>JAJDIC010000167.1 GCA_030266525.1 Desulfovibrio sp. OttesenSCG-928-G15
GCGAAAGCGCCATTTCCCTCATGCGCCGCCGCGTGCCCCTTGGCGTGGTTGCCGCCATTTATGAAGCCAGGCCCAATGTTACCGTGGATGTGACCGCCCTGTGCCTGAAAACCGGTAACGCGGTTATTCTTCGCGGCGGCAAGGAAACCCTGCATTCCAACACAGCCCTCGCCCTGACCATCCAAAAAGCCCTGCAAGCATGCAGGCTTCCTGCCGAATGCGTACAGGCAATCCCCTTTGCGGACAGGGAGCTGGTCACCGAACTGCTGCACCTTGACGCCTATGTGGACATGCTCATTCCCAGAGGCGGCCCCGGCCTGCACCGGCTTTGCCGCGAAGAATCGCGCATTCCGGTGATTACCGGCGGTATCGGCGTGTGCCACACCATTGTGGACGAAGAAGTGGAGGTGGAAAAGGCGCTCAAGGTCATTGAAAACGCAAAAATTCAGAGGCCCAGCGCCTGTAACGCGCTGGAAACCCTGCTGGTGCACAGCGCCATCGCCCCGACCTTCCTCCCCCTGGTGGCGCGGCACATGGACCGCTTCAACTGCGTAATCCACGCGGACGACAGGGCCTTTGCCCTGCTGGAAGGCGAAAATATCGGTGAAGTGCTCAAACTGCACCCGGATGACCTGGAAAAGGAATGGCTGACCCGCGATTATAACGTCTGTATCGTGGATTCCCTGACCGATGCCTTCCAGCACATACGCCGTCATGGAACGGGCCACTCCGAAGCCATCTTGACAAAATCCATGGCCAATGCCGACCGCTTCGTGCGTGAAGTGGACGCCGCCGCACTGTATGTAAACGCCAGCACCCGCTTCACAGACGGCGGTCAGTTCGGACTCGGCGCAGAAGTCGCCATCAGCACCCAAAAACTCCACGCCAGAGGACCCATGGGCCTCGAGGCCCTGACCACATATAAATGGATTGCCATAGGAAACTATGCTGTCAGGGCATAGACTTTTGGAAGCTGTTTTCTGCCTCCGGCGGGCAAAGGGGGTGCCCCCCTTGCAAACCCCTTTGGGCCTGGCGCAACGGGCGGGTACACCCCGTCCGTCGTGCCATTGCAATGCTCTTGGCAAGGGCGTTGCGTCCTGAAAAAGGCGCTTCCCGCCGCACTACTCCGGAGCCGCAATATCCGGCCTGTGCCTGGAGCGGACACGCCTCGGCTCTTCCTCCGTCCCCATCTGAACAGCCAGGGGTTCCAGCGGTAGCAGCAGGCTGAAACTGGTGCCGCCCTGCACTTCCTTGTTACCGTCCCTGCCCACCTGGGTGGGCGAGCGCACTTCGATATCGCCGCCGTGTTCTTCCAGAATACTTTTGGCAATGGGCAGGCCCAGGCCTGTTCCCTGTTCCTTTGTGCTGAAAAAGGGTGTGAAAATATCTTTTTGCTTTTCAGCCGCAATACCCGGGCCGGAGTCTTCAATGCGAATAAAGGCAAAGAGGTGCCCCTGGCGCTTGACCAGCCCTTCCTCTATGGTCAGATTGCCCGAATAATCCATTGCCTCACAGGCGTTGAGCAGGATATTCAGCAGGGCTTCCCGTAATTGCTCCGGGTCGGCGTAAACTTCCGGCAGGGGGCCTTTGCGTTTTTTGGTCAGGCTGACCGGAAAAACCGAAAGCCGGCTCTCCAGAAGGCTGAGCGAGGCATCAACCACGCTGGATGGGGAAATACGCTCCGGTCTGAGATCAGGGCGACGCGAAAATTCAAGAAAATTGCTCACAATGCCATCCACATGGCGAATGGCGTCAGCAATAACCGCCAGGTCTTCCTGATAGCGTGAATCCGCGCCAAGCCCCCGTTCCAGCGAGAAAAGCCGCAGTTTTACCGAGGTCAGCGGGTTACGCACACTGTGAGCTACCCCGGCGGCAAGTTGCCCGACCATGGCCAGCTTTTCCACATGACGCAGGTTTCTCGTGCTTTCGTCCAGCTCTGCCTGCGTCCGGCTGACCGCTTCACGCAGCTCTCGCATGGTTGCGGCAACCTGACCGAGAGCCGGAGTGGCGCTGCTTGCCAGCCAGGCCTCCTGCTGAATCTGCTCCAGCGGGTGCAAAACCTGCCTGTTCAAAAAAAGCCACAGCCACCCGGCAAGCAACAGCAACACCATGCAGGAAGCCAACACCACCCATGAAAAGGTATGACGCATGTCCACAGGAGAAAGCCCGACCATATCCAGAACAGTCAGGAGCAACAACACTAGTCCGGTAAGCATGATAGCCAGAAAAAACATGGCCAGCCTTGCGGAAAGGCTGCCCGGCATGGAAAGCAGGCGAAAGCGGGACTGGCTCATGGTGTTATTGGACAAGCAAACTGTAGGTCATCTGCGCTGCCATGACAAACAGGAGCACGGCAAAGCACTTTTTCAAGCGGATCACGGGCAG
>JAJDIC010000168.1 GCA_030266525.1 Desulfovibrio sp. OttesenSCG-928-G15
AAAGTGACTTCCTGTTTGTTCGTTAGGGCCATAAAAAAGCTTATGGCTGCTTATATGCTATAATATTCTGTTAACACAGGGAATTTGCCGTTGACTACCGAAACGCAGAAAGTACTGATAGCCAATCGCGGTGAAATTGCCGTACGCATTATCCAGGCCTGTGAAAAGCTCGGACTGGATTTTGTGTGCGTGTACACGGCCGAAGATGCGGAATCCGACCATGTGCGCCTTGCCCGGGAATGCAAAAAACCAAAAAACCTGTTCCGGGTTTCTTCCTACCATGACGCAAACGAGCTTCTGGCCGTAGCGGATGATGCACAGGCTACCGCCGTGCACCCCGGGTACGGTTTTTTCGCGGAAGACTACCGCTTTGCCCGCCGCGTTTCGCGCCGGGACAGAAAGCTTACCTTCATCGGCCCATCCTGGCGCGTTATCCGAGAACTGGGCGACAAGATCAATACCAAACGCCTGGCCAGAAGCCTTGGTGTACCAACGGTGCCCGGTTCTGACAAGCCCATTTACGACGAGCAGGAAGCGGAAAAAATAGCCCGCTCGCTCTATGAATTCCAGCAACAGCACGGCATTGAAAACCCCCTCGTGCTGGTAAAAGCCTCTGCAGGCGGCGGCGGAATGGGCATTGAAGAAGTGCACGACATAGACCTTTTCCGCTCTGTCTACCGCCGGATAAGGAACTACGCCGCCCGCCAGTTCAAGGACGAAGGCGTTCTGATTGAACAGCGCATCCGCGACTTTAACCACCTGGAAGTGCAAATTCTGGCGGAACGCGGCTGCGCCAATGTGGTCCACTTTGGTACGCGCAACTGCTCCATCCAGAGCACGGGCCTGCAAAAACGCCTGGAGGTCGCGCCCGGCTTTGACCCGACTTCCGTGAGTTACCGCTTTGACGCGGCCAAGGTGCTGGAAGACATTACCAACCACTCCCTGGCCATGGCCAGGGAAGTCAAATATGACAGCGTGGGCACCTGGGAGTGGATTGTCACCCGCGACGGCACGCCCTATCTGATGGAAGTGAACACCCGTATCCAGGTGGAAAACGGCGTTTCTGCCGCCATCTCCCGAATCAAGGGCCACCCCGGCGTTGACCTTATCGCGGAACAGATCCGTTCTGCCCTCGGTACCCCGCTCGGCTACACCCAGGAAGATATCACTTTTGAAGGTATCGGCATAGAATACCGCCTGATAGCCGAAGACCCGGACAACCGTTTTACCCCCTGGGTCGGAAAGATCGACGAGTTTTCCTGGCAGCCGGAAAGCTGGCTGGCCATGCATACCCATGTTCCCACTGACAGGCCCTATGACATTCCCACGGAGTTTGACCCCAACCTTGCGCTGGGTATCATATGGGGCAGCAATCTTGAAGAAGCGCGCTCCCGCGGCGTGCAGTTTCTCGATCACCTTGTGCTTAAGGGACATAACCAGGCCCATGAGGCGCTCAAATCCAATGTGGCTTTTTTGCGCCGCAAGACCGAGCACATTCTACTGTTCTAACCCTGCCGCCCAATGCCCGCCGTAAAAAACGGGCATTGACGCGCATGCTCCGTTTACACCGTTACCTGACGGTCTGTAACGACATTCCAACCCCCGGTTTGCCGATGGAAACAGAAAAACAAATCCAGCACCTGACTGAACGACTTACATATATCAAAGACATTTTCGGCTCCAAGCACTCGGAAAACATTTCCCTGCTTGAGTCCAAAATGGCCGATTACCGCAAGCGTGAAGCGGATCTCAGCGCTGGCGAACGAAAAGCTGCCGTACTCACCCTGGAAGACCTTTTCGGCTTTGTTGAAAAAAAGCTGGAAAGCGAGCTTACTCCCATGGATCTCGTGCGCGTGGTACGCCACCCGCAACGCATCTGCCTGCGCGACATCCTGGAAAACGTGTATGACAACTACACGGAAATAGGCAGCCTGGACGAGCACTCCATTGACCCTTCCATGGTTATCGCCCGCGCCTACATTACCCGGCGACGGGGCAAAAAAACCATTAACCAGTCGGTTATGGTCATCGGTCAGGAAAAGGGCCACGGCGAAGAGTTTCGCAACGGCGGTTCGGTAAAGCCCTGGGGCAACGCAAAAGCCCTACACTACATGAAGGTCGCAGAAACGGAAAATATTCCGGTGCATACCTTTGTGTTCACCCCTGGCTCCTACCCCATTGAAGACACGCCCGGCGCGGCCCAGCAGATTGCCACCAATATTTACGGCATGGCCTCCTTGCGGGTGCCGGTCATTTCGGTCATTTCCGAAGGCGGCTCGGGCGGGGCAGAAGCCATTGCCCTTGCGGACAAA
>JAJDIC010000169.1 GCA_030266525.1 Desulfovibrio sp. OttesenSCG-928-G15
CGGTGCGACTACTACCTGTTTGTGCCCGGCAAGCGGAAGGACAAAATCTTTTGTCACCTCACCGGCGAGCGCACTACGCCTGATTCTGGCTGCTCCTTTTATTCTCGGGGGTGGTATGAATCGTGACGAGTTAAAACGGACGATACAGGAGCGGGCTGCGGAGGTGGAGTCCGGGGTGGAAGGGAAAACCCCCTCCCGATTCAAGGTGTTTTCCGGTGCTGATATTCTAACGCTTCCCCGTCCACAGTGGCGGGTGAAGGGGGTTCTCCCCCAGCACGGGCTTGCAGTCATGTGGGGTCCGTCGCGGGCTGGCAAGACTTTTGCCGCTATAGACATGGTGCTTGCCATTGCCCAAGAAAAGCCATGGTTTGGCTGGAAAACAACACGCTGCGACATTCTCTATGTCTGTCTGGAATCAACGTGGGGCATTCAGGGGCGCTTGAGGGCGTGGGTGATAAGCCAGCACAGACCGTTGCCCCAGAATGTAAATTTCATCCTTGAGCCGTTTAATTTGCAAGATTCTGGTGACATTGAAGATATAATCAAGATTGCCCCCAAGAGCGGCATCCTTGTTATTGACACGCTCAACAGAGCCTCTCCCGGTGCGGATGAAAACAATCCGAAAGACATGTCCCTTCTGATTAATGCCGCGAGTAAAATTCACGAGGGGATGCAAGGGCTTGTCTTGTTGGTGGCGCACAGTGGGAAAGACGAAACCAGAGGTATTCGTGGGCACAGTTCACTTATTGCCGCGCTGGATTCTTCCGTTGAAGTTGGTCGGGACAAAGAAGACGTGCGGTTTATCCGACTCGATAAGGTGAAGGAGGGGGAGGACGGCGTGAAAAAATGCTTCCGCCTTAAAACCGTTGTGGTCGGGGAGGATGAAGATGGGGACAATATTACCTCGTGCGTTTTGGAACCGACCGAGGATACTACGCGCCCGGCAAAGAGTGCCAAGCAGATGAAAATTCTTGAACGTTTAACACCAATGATAATTGCTGAGGTTGCAAAAAAAGAGTCTGAGGACGTGCATTTCACGAAGTCCAAATTTGCAGGCATCTATAATACCAAATGGAAAAAGGATGAAGGAGATGAAGAAGCTTCGAGGCCAAACATAACAGCAGCAATTGATTATGCCATTTCAGAAAGCTTTTTGTGCCTGGAAATGCTTCCAGCTGACAACGGAAAAGAAGCACCCCACCTGACGACCAAAGGGGCAATTCCTGTGCCGGAAAAATCAGAACCGGAACTAGCGAACTCATGGCTAAACGGAAACCACAATTATGAAGTTGATATATAATCTGTACTACGGAGAGAACGGCTTGAGGGGCAACAGGGGCGTGCAGGAAAATATGCTTCATTGGGAGAGAATGAAATCCAGAAAACAGAGGGCGTACAGGGGGCGTGCAGAAAAATGCACTCAGAAAAAATTAACATTATTTCAAACAGTTAAGGGCGTACAGGCTGAGGGCGTGCAGAATGGCTGTTAAATTCTTGGATTTGCTACGGAGAGAATGAAATCCAGAAAACAGGAAATCCCCTATAAAGAGAGAAGAAGGGGAGAATTTTCTGTCTCCCCTCTTCTTGGAAACTTTATAACCAACCGGAGGTCTGAAAATGTATTTGTCTGAAATGAAGAAAGGAGAATTATGGTGCCCATTTGCGAGGGTGCTGTACCTCGACACAATCGACAATGAAGGTGCTGCGGCGGGCTATAACAGGTATGAGGTGTCCCTTGAAGATGAAGAAAGGCGTAATCTCAAAGTGCCTGCTGAATCTCTGTGCATCAAGGGTAAGTGCGCTGTGTGGCGTAGTCTAGATGTATCAAACCCAAAACAGGGATTTTGTGGGATCGCTGGTAAATTATGAACACCATCCTCTCATTCCTTCCTGCCGGGTGGGGCAAGCACAAGGGCAACGGCGAATGGGCCGGGCCCTGCCCGAACTGCGGCGGTGATGACCGCTTTGTGGTCTGGCCGGAGCATTCCAGTGGTGCAGTGGGCGGCAAGTACCTGTGTCGCGGCTGCTCTGCTGAGGGTGGCGATGGCATACAGTTCCTGCGCGATTTCCTGGGTATGAGCTACCCGGAAGCCTGCAAGGAGTTTGGTGCCGATGCGGATGCCACAAAGGCCAGGCCAAGAGCACAGGCGAAGCCGAAGGAATGGGAGCCGAAGGAAGAACGTGTTCCCGGTGGTGTATGGCAGAAGCAGGCCCTTGCGTTTTTGTCTTTTTGCCGGGAGCACGCT
>JAJDIC010000017.1 GCA_030266525.1 Desulfovibrio sp. OttesenSCG-928-G15
GTCCCGCGTCCGGTTTTGCGCTTTCCTTCTCTTCTTCCGGCGCTGCCTGATCAAAGTGGCAGTACATGCCGAGCACCGCTGCCATGCCGAGCGATTTCGCCAGCACCTGATCATAGTCATAGAACTCTGCGGGCAGCCCTTCAAAGCGCACGTCCAGATCAAGGAAATGTTTCAGGTCGTCCCGGATTTTGCCGGGGGAGCTGCGGTCCTGTTCGGCCAGAAGCATGTCCAGTCCGACAGCGGCTACGCCGTTTTGGGAAAGCCTGTCCAGAACCCGGGCGACGAGAAATCGCGGCCAGGGCCACTGGCCGTAAGCGTCAAGTGACGCTTCGTCAAGGTCTACAATAACCGGCGCGCCGGTGATGGCGCTATCTGCGCGGGCGTGGAGCAGGGCGTCATAGACCTTGTAGTCCAGCATGCGCAAGAGCCGTGGCTGCTGCACATAACAGTAGAGCATGCCGAGTATGATGCACGCGGAAATGGCTGAGACGGTAAAAAACCTTCCGCGAAAAAGCCGCGCTGCTTTGCTGGACGGAGCCATTTAGTCCCTGTGATCGGGGTAGCGTTCATAAATCATGGAAACCGTATCCAGCATCCGGGCAAAGCAGTCCACCAGTTCCGGGTCAAAGTGCTGCCCGGCCTCTTCCTTGAGCAGGGCGACGGCCCGTTCGCTGGTCCACGGCTCTTTGTAGCAGCGCGGGGAAACCAGCGCGTCATATACGTCTGCAATAGCAGTAAGCCTGGCGGAAAGGGGAATTTCTTCCCCTGCCGGGGTGTGCCCGTCAATGGCGGGGTAGCCTTTGCCGTTCCATTTCTGGTGGTGGTGCAGGGCGATTTCATGGGACATTTCGGCAATATCTTTGGCCTCGTTGGCAAAAAGCTCGGCCCCGAGGTTTGTGTGGGTGCGCATGATGGCGAATTCCGCATCATCCAGCTTGCCGGGTTTTTTCAGCACCAGGTCGCTTATACCCACCTTGCCGATATCGTGCACCATGGCCGCAAGCCTGAGCCTGCCCTTGAAAGCGCGCACTTCTTCGATGGGAAGGCCCTTTTGGGTTGCCCACATATGGTAAACCTCGGCGCATATGGCCCCCACCCGCTCCGCATGAGGCCCGGTTTCCGCCGGGTCGTGCAGCATGGCGATGCGCAAAAGCTGGTTAACCCCCTGGTACATCATGTTGCTGACTTCAAGAAAGGACGCCACCCTGCTGGCAAGGGTGCGGACCACCCGCACAACAGGCTCGGAAAAGGGCTGCGGCTTTTTGGTGACCGGCGACAGGCTGTTGATAAGCTGGATTACGCCAAGGGTGCTGTTGTCGCCGCTGCCAATGGGCACGGTGAGCATGGAAACGGTGTTGTAGCCCGTGCTTTTGTCAAAATTTTCGTTGAAGTGAAACGGCATGTCCGGGCCGATGGCCCGCACGTCGGGCAGATTCAGGGTTTTGCCTGTTGCCGCCACATAGCCCGCAATGGACTCTTCGGTGATGGGCAGGCGCATGTTTACATACATGGATTTGTTGTGCGCGTTGCCCGGGAAAAGCGTGTCGTTTTGCGAATAGGCAAAAACCAGCTCATTGTTGTCTGCAAGATAAATGGAACCTGCGTCTGCTTGGGAAATTTCGCGCGCCTTTTCCAGAATGCGGTCGAGCAGGGTGCTTTCTTCCTTGTACTGGGCAAGGCTGAACAGGAATTCTTCCAGCCAGTCGCTCGTCTTGATATCCAGCCCCGGCGCACCGGGCAATGAGATGAGCATGCCTTCACGGGCGACTGCCACGCGGGAGGGGTTTTTGCCGCCTGCGCGTTGCAGGAGGGTGCCTTGCAGCTTGTCCAGCTCTTTGTCCGTTCTGTCCTGCATGTGGTGGGACAAAATAAGGGTTTGCACCCCGGCCTTTTCAGCCGCTTCCACCCAGGCGTTCCAGGTGGAGTGGCCCCAGCCTTCCTGATAATCTTCGGGGAAGAAAGCCGCGTCCACAACGGCCAGTTCAACGCCTTCCAGCATGGCTTCGGTTTCTTGCTGCACTGCTTCGTCGTCGGTAATTTCATGGTCGCCGGTAAAAAGGAACACCGTGTCGCCGGTGTGAAGCTTGTAGGCAAAGCCCCCTCGGGGGTGGTTTGTGGGGAAGGTTTCTATGCGGGTCAGATTGTCCCCCTTGCCAAGGCTTACGCAAGACCCTCTGCGTAACGGGTGGATGTGAATGTCTGCTTTCAGGTCCACAAAGGTGACCGGGAAACTGTTGCCGTCAAAAAGCCTGTAGGGCAGGTCTTCCAGCCATTCGGGCAGATAGAGGTGAATGGTCCAGTCCGGGTTGAAAAAGGGGGCAAAAAAACTCAGGCCCTGCACATGGTCACTGTGCCCGTGCGAGATGAAAATGTGGCATTCACCCTTGCTCGGCAGGGTGTTGCTTAACGAGCGTATGCCCGTGCCCGCGTCAAATATGATAAGCTGATCAGAGGCAGGCCGTATTTCCAGGCAGGTTGTGTTGGAGCCATAGAAGGTGTTGGCATCATTCGGATTGGGAATGCTGCCCCGCACACCCCACAGCGTAACTTGCGTACTCATATCAGCCTCCGGCAGCACAGTTAGTAGCGCATTATAATGATTTTCCAACCCATTTTATACAGGTAAGGTTTGCCTGTGTAAAGCGCCACAAGCCTCTTTTCCGCTGAGCGTCACTATTTTCGGCAACTCGCGGGAACCGGCCCAGGCAGGATATTTGTTGACACAAACCATTTTTTAGAGATATGTTAGATCTGTTTAAGGAATTAGTTGCTGTCCCGAATGGCGGCTTTGTACAGCGGCTATTGTCACACAAATGACAATAGTTGAATTCTGAAAGGGGTTTGTGCTTCGTCAGCCTGCGGGAGCAAAGTGGAAAAATGTGTTTTTTGCTTTGTATGTTTCATGGCTTTGCGACGAATAGTATGCTATGCTATGCGGTGCATGGCGTTGCCGCTTTCGATACGTGGTGTTGTTGCTTTGGGAAAATAGTCTGATGTCGGCTGCCTATGTGGCCGGTATGGTTCCCGGAATTGTCCGGACGAACAGGGGAGGATACATGCAGGGTTTCTTGCGCAGTCTTTTTTTTCATATGTCATTTCCCCTGCTGGCGTGTTCCCTGCTGGTTTTTTCCGGGCAGCCGGTGTATGCGGCTGCAAAGAAAGCCACTCAGAAGCCTGCTCAAAAAAAGGCAGCCCCTGCTGTTTCCGTCGATGAAAGCGTTCTTTCCGGCCCCCGCTACACCATGATGAACACAGTGGACGCCGCATTGGCGTTTAACCCTGAGTTGAAGGCCACCCAGGAAGGGCGGCGCATGGCGGAACACGCCGTGCGCAGGGCAAAGGCCGGGCATTACCCGACAGCCAGCGCTTTTGCCGGTGGCGGCGGGAGCAGAAGAAGCGATTACACAACCCGCGAGCACCGGGAGCAGCAGGACTTTCGTGGTATTGCCGACGCCGGTATGCGCCTGACCATGCCCATATTTCACGGCATGGGGCCGACAAGAGACGTGGAAGCCCGCACTGCCGAACTGGATTCCGCCACCAGCGGGATGGAAGACACCGGAGCGCGCATCGTGTTTGACGCCATTGCCGCGCATACGGAAGTGGTTCGCCGCGCACAGCTTGTCATCTTAGCCAAGAACAATGTTCTGGAGCACGCGGATATTCTGAAAACCGTGGAACAGCGCTATCGCTCCGGCGTGGCCACAGACGGGGAGCTGAACCAGATAAAAAGCAGGCATTCACGCGCAAAAGCTACCCTCGCTTCCTATGAGGCCGCTCTGGATGCCGCCAAAGCAAACTATATCCGCATTACCGGGCAGCGCCCTTTGCGACTTGAGCCTACCCCGCCCCCGAGAAAGCTTTTTTCCGATTTGGACAGCATTCGCAATACGGCCATAGAGCATCAGCCGCGCATTCAGGCCGCTCTGGCAGATATCCGGGCGGCAAAGGGCGACAAGGGGCTGGCCAAAAGCCGCTACTACCCGCATGTGGATCTGGGGGCCGGTCCGTCCTGGTCTGACCGTGATTCCGATGCCTCCCTTCGCACGTCCGACATGGTTGCCGAAGTGCGGGTGAACTGGGAATTTTACAGCGGCGGGGCAGACAAGGCCACCGTGGACATGGCTGGGGCGCGAGTACGTCAGGCCAGGCAAACCCTGCACGCCATCATGAACTATATCAACGAAGATATAGAAGCCTCTTTCAGCCGCATGCATGCTGCGGCCAAGGAAGCCAGGGAATATGCCGACGCGAAAAAGTCGAGCCGTCTGGCCAGGGAAGATTACTACAGGCAATTTCTTGAAGCCCAGCGCAGCCTGATTGACGTTCTTGACGCTGAAAACGACTATTTTTACGCGGCCAGCCAGGAAGTGCTTTCACAAAGCGACCGTGTTCTGGCCGGGTATCGTCTGCTTACCCTCAGCGGAATTCTGCTCCCCGAACTGAAGCTTGACCCCAAAACCTTGCGCATTGCTACCCCCACAACGGTGGAAGATATGCCCGACCCGACCCGCGATTTCAAATCTCCGCTGGCTCAGGGCTGGCGCAAGGGCTTTGACAACGCGCACGCCACCACAGGATCGACCAGAGAAAGCAGAAGCCCGCAAACAGGCCGATAAACAGACTGGTGACACCAGGGCCGGAATCGGGCAAAATGCATGAGCGCCTGGAGCAAAACGCGAGATTGGCGCAGACGGGCCTTTCCCGGACGTCAAGCGAACTACCAAGGCGAAACAGCTCTATGCCGGACACAAGCAGTATTCCGGGCCGGACATCGGCCGCCAATACCTCTGCCGGGCTACTGCCCGGTGACGGTGCCTTTATTCCCCCCCTCGCTTCTTCCCTGGCTTCCCTGCTGCGGTTGAAAGGCTCTGCCATCAGCGCGCGTAACATTGTTTCGCACCTGCCGGGCGGGTTCGCCCCGCCAAGCGTGGAAGAAACGCTTCGCGCGGCGGAGCGGGCGGGCGCGCAGCCGCGCCTGCTCAGCGTGGCTTCCCCCCTGGATATTCCCGCTCCCGCGTTGCCCTGCATTCTGATGCTGGGCAAGGACAGCCGGGGCCAGCACCAGAGCTGCGTGATTCTGGATGTGGACCGGGCTGCCGCACAAGAGCGGGTGCATGCTCCCGAAGCGACCGGCCCGGACGGGGCCGCAAGCACCGCCGGAGCGGCAGGCATCGCCGGAGCGGCAAGCACCCCGGCAGCCATGGCCCGGATCATTTACCCGGAGTCCGCTCCGGAAGCGGTAAGCGTACCCCTTGCGGATTTGCTTGCCGGGTACGGCGGCTATGCCGTGTTCCTTCCGGCCCAGGAAGCGCGGCGCGACCCGCGTGCTGACGATCTGCCTTTTACCAAGTCCCGGCACTGGTTTTGGGGAACGTTGAGGGAATTTGTTCCCCTGTACCGCGATGTGGCCATTGCCAGCTTTGTGGTCAACCTGCTTACCCTGGCAAGCCCGCTGTTTATCATGAACGTGTATGACCGCGTTGTGCCCAACAATGCGGTATATACCCTGTGGGTGCTGTTGGCAGGGCTTTTGCTGGCCCATTTGATGGATTTGCTGCTGCGCAATCTGCGCAGTTATTTTGTTGATACCGCCGGGCGCAACGCCGATGTTATTGTCACTTCACGCCTGATGCAGGCTATTTTGCACATGCGCATGGATAACAAGCCCGCCTCTACGGGCGGTATTGTGAACAACATGCGCGAGTTTGACCAG
Organism: Desulfovibrio sp. OttesenSCG-928-G15; assembly: GCA_030266525.1. The sequence continues at coordinate 5,717 of JAJDIC010000017.1, forward strand.
GTACGCGATTTTTTCGGGTCCACCTCCTTGCTCGGGCTGTTCGACATTCCCTTTTTGCTTCTCTTTGTCGTTCTGGTGGCCTTTATTGGCGGCCCCATGGTCTTTTTGGTGCTTGTAGCCTTGCCCTTGATGGTGTTGTTCGTCTGGATGGTGCAAAAGCCCTTCCAGCGTTCTGTTGAGCGGCAGTTCCAGCAGAACATGCACAAAAACTCCCTGCTGGTGGAAATTACCGCCGGGCTGGAAACCGTAAAAAGCATTCTGGCCCAAGGGCATATGCAGCACAAATGGGAGGCTGCGGCAGACGCTTCAGCGCAAGACGCCGCCCACACCCGAAGGCTGGCTTCTCTTGCCAATACCGGCACCCTGTTCATTATTTACGTTATCAACGCCCTGGTCATTGTTATCGGCGTATACCGCATTCAGGACGGGCTGATGACCCAGGGCGGGCTTATTGCCTGTGTTATTCTGGTAAGCCGCGCCCTTGGCCCGCTCATGCAGCTTGCCACCATGATCACCAACATGCAGCGGGCGAGAACCGCCCTTGCCGCGCTGGAAAGAATTGTCACCCTGCCCGTAGAGGATGTGGCGGACGCTTCCGACAGCAAGGGGCTTGAGCCGGAACTGGCCATGCGGCATGTTACCTTTCGCTATCCGCAAAGCCCGACCACGGCCCTGCGCGATATTTCCCTGCGCATCCGGCCTGGCGAAAAAGTGGGCATTGTCGGGCCGACAGGCTCTGGAAAATCTACCCTGGCCCGCTTGCTGGTCGGTTTGTACCAGCCCGCAGACGGTAACGTGACCTTCGGCGGTGTGGACATACGCCAGCTTGACCAGGCGGATCTGCGCTCACGCGTGGGCTTCATGCCGCAGGACAACTACCTTTTTTACGGCTCGGTCAGGGAGAATATTGCCCTCGGCTGCCCGTGGGTGGACATGAAAACCCTGGTCCACGCCGCAGAAATCGCCGGTGTGGCCGACTTTGTGAACCGCCACCCCGCCGGTTATGACATGCAGGTGGGTGAGCGGGGTAGCGCCCTTTCCGGCGGGCAGCGTCAGGCCGTTGCCCTGGCCCGTACCCTTGTACGCGCACCGGAAGTCTTTATTCTGGATGAGCCTTCCAGCAACCTGGACATGCAGGGCGAACATGAGCTGATGCTCCGGCTCAAGGATGTTTCGCGCAACAAAACCCTGATTATCCTGACTCACCGGCCAAGCCTGCTGGGGCTTGTGGATCGGGTGCTGTTCCTGCATGACGGCGCACTGGCCGCTGACGGTCCCAGGGACGAAGTGCTGCGGGCCATCGGCGCGGGCGGAAGAAACATCAGGGGCTTCGGAGGGCGCAGCCATGGGTAAGCCCGAAAACGGCGCGTCCGTGCCTTTTGCATCTTCCGGTCAGGCCGTGCCCGACGGTGCGGATCCTCCCGCCGCGGTTGTGGCTCAAGCTGTTTCCACTGCTTCCGCCAGTGAGTTTTCTGTGCCCGAAGCCTCTGCCGAGCGTTTTGCCGAGTATATGCAGCCCCTGGCCGCCGCGCACCTGCGCAGGGGAAAACACAGCTCGCGCCTGTTGCTGTATGCCCTTTGCCTGACCTTTTTCCTGCTTACCCTATGGGCCGCTTTTGCCGATATTGAAGAAACCGTGGTCGGCTCGGGGCAAGTAATGACATCGCAAAAAGTGCAGCATATCCAAAACCTTGAGGGGGGAATCCTGCGGGAAGTCCTGGTACATGAGGGCCAGGCCGTGGATAAGGGCGACATTTTGCTGCGCATTGACAACGAACAGGCGGGCAGTGTGTACCGTGACTCCATGCAGAAAAGCCGGGAGCTTACGGCAACGCTGGCCCGGCTGGACGCGGAAATTTCCGGGCAGGAGGCCGTATTTCCGGCAGTCCTGCTGGAAAGCGACCCGGACCTTGTGGCCCGGCACAGTGCGCTTCTGGACGCCAGACGCAAAAAAACCGAAACCGAGATCAAGGGGCTTGAAAGTCAACTGGAGTTAAAGCGCCAGGAAGAAAAAGAGCTTATCGCCCGCAAGAAAAGCCTGGGCGAAAGCCTGGGGCTTGCAGCCCGCCAGCGCGATGTGGCCAAAAAACTGATGGAGGCCCGCTCGTATTCGCAAATGGAGTATTTGAACCTTGCCCGTCAGGTTGCGCAGATCAGGGGCGATCTGGACGTGCTGGACAGCAGCATACCCAAAACCCGCGCCGCTATCCGCGAAGCCGAAGAACGCCTCGCCCTGCACGCTTCGGACAGGGAAATGCGTCTTTTGCAAGAGCGCAACGAGGCCACGGCTGAACTGGCTACCCTGAATGAAATTCTTATTGCCGGGGCGGATCGGGTTACCCGCACGGAAGTGCGCTCCCCGGTGCGCGGTATTATCAAGAGCGTGCACATTACCACCGAGGGCGGGGTCATTCTGCCGGGTGAAGTGATTATGGATGTGGTGCCCAGCGACGAACCGCTGATTATTGAAGCGAGAATCAGCCCGCAGGACATAGCTTTTCTGTTTGTGGGCCAGAAAGCCAGAATACGGCTTACCGCCTATGATTTCGCCATTTACGGCGCACTGGACGCAACCCTGGAATACCTGAGCGCCGACGCCATTGAAGGCCGGCAGGGCGAAATCTACTACAAGGCCGGACTGAAAACAGACGCATCCCACCTTGTGCACAACGGGCAGGTTCTGCCCATTCTGCCCGGCATGATGGCTACGGCGGATATTATCACCGGCAAACGCACAGTGCTTGATTATGTGATAAAGCCCATTCTCAAAGCCAAACAGTCTGCCCTGCGTGAACGGTAACCCGGCATGAACTATCTTTTTCTGCACCGCCGCTGCCCCGGCCCCTTTGCCGCTATAGCGCAGACGCTGGCAGCAAGGCCGGGAAACACGGTATGTTTTCTGGCAGAGCATATTTGTCAGGAAGATGCGTCCGGTCCCGCCTTTGGCCGGGTGCAAACCGGCATTGTGCTTGTGCCGGGGGTGGGGGCCGCTGTTGATTCCATGGAAAAGGAGGCGCTTGCCCATGTGCGCCGCTCCGAAAGTTTTGCCCTGGGCATGCGCGAGCTGCATGAGCGTGGGTTTGCACCGGATGTGGTCTGCCATGAAGCAGACGCGGGCGTCGCCCATTTCGCGCGGGAAATTTTTCCTCACGCCCTTCTTGTGTGCAGGGCAGAGTGGTTTGACACCCCGGTCAGGCCTGCCCCCTTGTCCGCCCCGTCCGCCCCGTCTGGTCCGTCCTCTGCTCCACCTGTCCCGGTCTCGCTGGAAAGCCTGGACCTTTCCGGCGCAGCCAAGGTGCGCGATCAATACCGTCTGTCCGCGCTGACCGCTTGTGACCGGGCGTATACTGCCTCCCAATGGCAACGCTCCCGCTTTCCGCAAGAATTGCAGGCCAGAATGGCCGTTATTCCTGACGCGGTGGATACCGTGCGCTTTGCTCCGTTGATGATGCCGAAACTGCCGCTTTGCCCGGATGAATACCCGCATCTGGACAGGGCGGAGGAAATTATTACTTACGCCTGTCGGGAATTTTCCGCTGTGCGCTGCTTTGACGAGTTGTGCGCCGCCCTTGCCCCTGTTTTGCGCGAGCGGCCCGGTTGCCACGCGGTGCTCATGGGCGCGGATGCCCCCTGTGACGCAAGCCCGGACCAGGCCTTTGCCACCTGGCGGGAAACGGTGCAGCAAAAATACCCGCTTCCCGAAGGGCGCGTACACTTCACCGGCTATTGCCCGACAGCGTTGTATACGCGGCTGTTGCAGGCCTCCAGCCTGCACGTACACCTGACCCGCCCCTATACGCTGTCGCGTTCGCTTATCGAAGCCCTGGGCACAGGCTGCCTGGTTCTGGCCTCCGGCGCTCCTCAGGTGCTCGAAGCCGTAACGCCGGGAGAAAACGGCCTCATCCTTTCACAAGACGCCCAGGACCACCCGGAGCGCGTATACGCCGCCATCATGAACGCCCTGGACCTTGCCCCCACCCGGCTGTCTCTTCGTGAAACAGCCCGAAAACGCGCTTTGGCCGGGCGCAGCCTGCGCTCCGGCCTGACGCCGTTGCTGCATCTTTTGAAGCCCTAGTCAGTGTCGACACGAGTTGGGATTTTATTCTCTGCCAAGGCGCGACAGGTCCACCAGGAGTGAGTGGACTCCCGCGCCTGCCGGTGCGCATGATGAAGAAACTCCTTTGCACAAAGAGGACGGAACTGGTCAAAGTAAAGTCAGAACGTAAAATATTAAATTCTGTTAAATGGCCGCAAATGTTTTGTGGTGGCATACATTGACAATACAACCCCGGTATCGCATCCTTTTTGAACAGTGCATCAGGGCAAGGAATTGCGGACACAATTCTTGTCGCCTCGGGAAAAGGCGCAGAGCGCGGTACGGTGGCTGCATGCTTCCCTTTGCACGGGATGTATGGTGCTTTTGAAATTACGCCTGCATGTTCGGGGAGCCGCCATGGAACATCTGGAAACCACAGCCATTGCAACGGTTCTTACCGTTGATGACGACACACGCCTTCAGGAGGGCCTGCAAGATTTTTTTCAGCACAACGGGTTCAAGTACCATTCCCTGTTCAGCGGCAAGGCACTGGACAATGGTATGGAATTGTATAACCCGGACGTTATTCTGCTTGATGTGATGCTGCCCGGTGAAGACGGGTTTTCCATTCTTCGGCGCATTCGCATGGTCTCTTCCGTGCCCGTAATCATGCTGACCGCGCGTGGTGAAGACATGGACCGCATTGTCGGCCTTGAAATGGGCGCGGACGATTACTTGTCAAAGCCCTTCAACCCCAGGGAACTTCTGGCGCGCATCAAGGCTGTGCTGCGCCGTTCCGCGCCTGCTGCCGAGCCTGCTCCGGTTTCAGCCGAGTCGCTCTCCCGGCCTGTTCGGGCCTTTGTTGGCGTTGAGGTGGCCTGCCCGCCGCACAGGCTGGACGGCAAGTTGCAGACGCTTTTTTATAATGAGGCGCGGGTCAAACTTTCCACAGCCGAACTGGGGCTTTTTCACGCCTTCATGACGCACCCGGATGAAGTGCTCACCAGAGAGCAGCTCCAGGTACTGGCCTTTGGCCGTGACACGGAGAAAAGCGTGCGCAAGATCGATGTGCATGTCAGCCGCCTGCGCGGCATTCTCAAAGAGCTGGGCGACGCGGTGGACCGCATCAAGACCGTGTGGGGCACCGGCTATTGCTGGATGAGCGGAGAGTAATATGAAAAGACCGCCGCGCCTGTGGCAGCAAGTTTTTTTCTATTGCCTTGTGTCGGTGCTTGTCAGCCAGGTCCTTATTTCCGCTGTGCATTATGCTGGTATGAAGCAGCGTACACAGGATATCGCGCTGTCCATGTTTACAGATGCCTCCGGGCTTTTTGCGAACCAGACAATCCGGTCGGTCGAACCGGTTCTGAACTTGCTTAACAAGCGCCACAACAGAATCTGGCTTGAAGATACGGCTGGCGGCAAGGTAGCGGGGGAGCGATACAACGGCTTGTCGCGCAAAGATCTGGGCTCGTCTTTGGAGCTGCGCGACAAGCGGGACGACATCGTCATATGGGGCATACGGGGGGGCAATCCGGAATTGCTGCTGGAAATGCCCGTGGTAATGGACAGCCGCGAACTGAAGCTGTATTACACTTTCAATCTTCCTCCAAGACCTCCTTATGCTGTTATAATTATTCAAAATGTGCTGCTCGTGCTACTGGTTGGCGGCATTTTGTCTTTCTGGGTGGCCAGCCGGGTAAGCCGCCCCTTGCGACGTTTGCAGGGTGAAGTGCTTGAAATGACCGGCGCCCGTTCTCTGGAAAAGGTCAGTGTGAGCGGCAGCGGCGAAATTGCCGACGTGGCCCAGGCAATCAACTATCTGGTGGACAACCTGAAACGCCATACCGCCGCCATGCGCCAGTTTATCATGACCGTATCGCACGAGCTGCGATCTCCGCTGGCCCGCATGGGCCTTTCCGCTGTGATTATTGAAGACGGCATTCGCAACCCGCAAGCCCATCAGCCGTCCGATGCGAACGGGGCGGACGCGCAGGACAGGGAAACGGCACTCAAACACGCGCGTATTCTGCAGGAAGAGCTGGAGCATATGGATCAGCTCATCAACAAGATATTGCTGTCCAACAAACTGGAGCTGATAGAGCCGGGAACGCTGCGGCAACAGGTAGGGCTTTCTTCCCTGTGTGAAAAGGCGGCGGAACGATACAGCCGGGTCTTTGAGGAAGCGGGGCTGCTTTTTCGGGCCGAAGTGGAACCCGGCCTGAAAGTACGCGGCGACGGAACACTGCTCATGCAACTTCTGACCAACCTGCTGGACAATGCCGTCAAACACACAAGCGGCGTGAGTGCCGACGTGGTCATGACCCTGTGCGGCAGAAACGGCAAGGCCATGCTTACCGTGGAAAACGGGCACGACCCGGTAAGCGAGGAAGACCTGAACAGCATGTTCGAGCCGCTGGTGCGTCTTTCTTCCAGAGCGGAAAGCGGCTTCGGCATCGGCCTGAGCATGGTCCACCGCATAGTCACCCTGCACACCGGCGAGCTGATGGCTGTCAATACGGATGCCGGGCTGTGCGTGTGTGTACAGCTTCCCTTGCACGGGTAGGGAAAATCCTGTTCCGGCAGTCGTATGGCAGACGGTTCTTCCTGCTGCCTGTCTTTCCAGCCATGCAGCTTGCCTTTTCCGTCCTTCCCCCCCGTCGTCTCCACGATAGCCCGCGCCCCATTCCCCTCCTACCTCTTTATCTCCAAAGCCTTCTGCAACATGGTGTCGCTGGTGGTGATCACCTTGCTGTTCATCTGAAAGGCCCGTTGCGAAGTAATCAGCTTGGTAAATTCCGTAGCGTAGTCCACGTTGGACTGCTCCAGGGCGTAAGAGGCCACGCTGCCGAAGTTTTCCTCCCCGGCAACGCCTTCATCCGCTGCGCCCGAAGCCTTGGTGGCGGCGTACAGGTTGTTGCCTTCATGGGAGAGGCCGTCCTCGCTGGTGAAGCGAAACACGCTTATCCGGCCTACATCTTCTGTCTTCCCGTTGTTGTAGGTGACGCTGATGGTGCCGTCCTTGCCTATTTCCATGCCGGTCATTTCACCGGCTGCGTAACCGTCTGTAGATGACGCAATGACCGCGCCGCCTGTTTTGTAAGCTACAGAGGCCGTTGCCTCACGAGTCGCATTGGCTGCCGCCGCAAGTGCCCGCTCCGGGTTTGTGAGCAGGTCTTTTGCAGTATCAAGTCCTTCATTCAACCCCCCCGAGAAATACAGCCCTGTGTCCAGACCGATGGTCTGGCTCTCCGCGCCTGTGGGGGTGACGGTAAATGCAGGATATCCGTTTTGCAGCGAGGCCGCCTTCCAGTTTGCCGTATCGGCAGGGTCGCCCGAGCCCGGCGGGGTAAAGGCTGTCATGTTTGTCAGTTCACCACTCGACGAAAAAGTCAGCGTACCGGCCAGAAGCAGGCCGGAGGCCCTGGTGCCCGCAAGGGCAGAGCCGTCTTCGGACGGATCCATGGCCAGCACATATTCCACCACATTCTGCCCTCCGGTTGCGCCAGCGCTGTCATAATACAGCGTGGCTGTGCGCGTGGTGCCGGTTGCATCCTGAAACTCCACTTGCTGCGAGTAAGCATACGCGCTTTCAGCAAGCGGTTGGTTCTGCGTGCCGTCCCATTGTCCGGCCAGTGAAAAATACTCGTTGCCTTCCAGGCTTGAGCGGTCTTCAAGCCCGCCGAGCGAAGCGCTTGCTCTGACCATGGTGCTGGCTTTGCCCGCCATGCTTCCTATGCCCCCCTGAGCCGCCGATGCAAAGTTCAGCTCAATGGGCGACACCCGGGAAGACTCCACCCCATTGCTGATGGAGCGACCGAGCACCGTATAGCCGTTGGCGTCCACAAGCGCGCCGTCTTTGGTGAAAGAAAGGTTTCCGGCCCGCGTGTAATACGTATTGCTGCCGGAACTGACCCCGAAAAAGCCGCCGCCGTCAAGGGCGAGGTCTGTAAAGGAATTGCTTTGCTCAAAGCTGCCCTGGGTAAACAGGGTGCGGATGGAGCCAACTGTCGCCCCGGCTCCGCTTTGGGCGAGGCCGGTGGTATACGCGGACCCGCTCGAAGCCAGGTACGAGCTGAGCAGGTCGGAAAACTCCATGGATGTCTGCTTGTAGGCGACAGTATTCACGTTGGCCAGGTTGTTGGAAACGTTAGCGAGGCCCGCGGCCTGCGATTTCAAGCCGGTGCTTCCAATATACAGGGAACTCATCATGCCTCTACCCTCCGGGTAAGTATTCTTCCCTCATAAAAGCAAAAAACCTGCCGCCCATACCAAAACAGGAGGGAAAAAATAACCCTCCGGATTCTTCTTGAACGTATGACCATTGAATAATAGGACAAATTATGCAGAAAAAAAGTAATGCCGGAAAAAACGCCTGGAGCTGGAATTATTAAAATGTATGTATAGTATGAATTTATAATAAATCGTATTGTAATGTATTTAATACAAATAAATTCTATGCAATAATTTTAAATATTATTACAAAAATAGGAATAATTTTCCATAGTTACAGTTTGGCATAGCTGTTGCTTTCTTCTTGTATAGTTCAGATGAATTTCAATTTTCAAATAATGAATTCGATTCTTTGATTGTACTATAAGGAGAGAGCGCAATGTACAACGATATCAGAAGCAGCCTTGTTCATCAGAAATATGCCCTTGAACTGGTCAACGTCTATTTGCAGTCCCAATACAACTGGATGCGGGTTGGTGATGCGGTGCGCGTGAGTCGGCTGGAAAGCTCCATTCGCCGGTTGATTACCGACGTGTACGAAAGCCGTGTGGAACTCAAGCGCCTGCTCGGTGGGCGCACGGTGCGCGACGCGGTTTCCGGCGAGCCGACTGAACTGCGTGAACCGGTTCTGGCACTGGCCCAACGTATTGAAGAAGCGGAACAGGCCTGCCTGGAAGATGCCCGCCGCAACTCGGATCTGGCTGAATTCATGGCGGAAGAAGACCTTCGTCGCATAAGCGCGGCCTACGGCTTTGTTCATCCGGAAAACACTGTTGCCCAGAGGGTACAATAATGGCATTTTCCGTAAGTTCCGTACTGAGCATGGGGTCGAGCGCGCTTTCCGCGTTTCAGGCCGCCATCTCCACCACAGGCAACAACATATCCAACGTCAATACAACCGGATACAGCCGCCAGTCTGTGGTGTACGCGGAACGCTCCAGCCTGGACGCCAAGGGCGGCCAGATAGGCCAGGGCGTTACGGCCACGGAAGTGGTCCGGGCTTACGACCGCTTTATTGAAAGCTCCCTTTTAAGCGGCCTTACTTCCGCCGCACGGGAAAACACCGCTTATTCCTCGCTCAGTCTGGTCGAAGGCGTGTTCAATTCTTCGCTTGTTTCCGGCCTGGATGATGCGCTACTCAGCTTTTTCAACGCCTGGAACGACCTTTCCCAAAATCCCGACAGCAGCGCCACCAAGGAAGCCTTGCTTGGCTATTCCCATACGCTTGCCTCATCCCTGCGCGAAATGGACGCCACCCTGGCAGAATATCAGCGCCAGTTAGACAGCCAGATCAGCGCGGATGTGGATTCCGTGAACAGCCTGATCACCGAGATTGCCCGGCTGAACAAGGAAATCAACATCCACACCGTAGCCGGAAGCAATAACGCCAACGCGCTTATGGATACGCGCGACCAGCTTGCGCGTCAGCTTTCGGAATTCATCGACATCAAGGTGGATGACAAGGGCGCGGGCGACTATACCATTACCACCACTTCGGGAAACTTGCTTGTGCAGCAGGACGTGGCCTATTCCCTGAGCTTTGAAGGCCCGCGCGCCCATAACAGCCTGACTGCCAACTCGCCCTACAAGAATTCCTCGGGCAGCGGGACCATAGGCTTTTCCGGCACAGATACCAATGAATACACTGTGGAAATCGTGGATTTGGGCGGTGACGTGGATGACGGGGCCATGTTCATTGTTTCGCTGGATGGCGGCAGAACCTGGCTTACGGAAGATGGGGCTACGAGCAATAAGGATTCGGCAAAGCGATTTGAAGCCAATTCCGAAGAAACAGCCGTTACCGTGGGCAAGCTGACCCTGTGGTTTGACAAGGGCGAAAGTCTGGCCGAGGGCGACAAGTTCACCATTTCGCCCAAGTCTGACGTGTACTGGGTGAGCCCCACCTCCGGCCCGATCAATATTTCCACCCAAAGTTACGGCGACGGCACGGAAAACTCCCTGCGCATCACGGGCGGCAGCCTGGCCGGCTACCTTTCCGTGCGCGACCAGATGATAGGCGACTACCGTGACCAGCTCGACGCGCTGGCCCAAGGCATTATCTGGGAAGTGAACCGCATTTACAGCCAGGGCTCCACAACCGACCACATGAGCTATGCCAACGGCACAACACAGGTAGGCAACGCAATCGAGGCCCTTGGCAGCGACAGCGCAGGGCTGGTCTGGTCCGACAAGCTTAGCACTGGCAACATCAGCTTTGGTTTGTATGACAGTACGACGGGCGAGTCTCTGGTGCCCTATCCTGGTCTGGATGTGTTTTCCGGCACAAATTTCGACCCTTCCATGAGCCTGAAAGATGTGTGTGACGCGATAAACGACATCACGTTCGAGGGCCAACTGGTTTTTGAAGCAAGCTATGAACCTGACAACTCCCTGAAAATAACCACCAAAGGCGACTACACCTTTGCCGTAACCTCCGACACCACCGGCCTTCTGGCCGCGCTCGGCATCAACACCTATTTCTCCGGCGACTGCGCGGAAAACATCGCGGTGCGCACGGAAGTGGCGTCGGACGCGAACAACATCAACGTTGGCCGCATAAACGGGGCGGGTGAGGTGAACGAAGGCGACAACCTTATCGCCAAGGACATTGCCGGACTGGTGGACAAAAAAGTTTCCATCGGCGTGAAGGGCAAGGAGAACACACAGACCCTCAGCGACTATTACGCAACCCTTGTTACCAAAGTCGGCTCGGACACGCTGGATGCCAAAACGCGCTCAGCCTCCCAGAGCACGCTGGCCCAGACCCTTCTCGACAAGCGCGAGGAAGTGTCCGGCGTGAGTCTGGATGAGGAAATGAGCAACCTGATCAAGTTTCAGGCTTCCTACAAGGCAGCTGCCAAGCTGATTACCACCGCCGACGAAATGCTCCAGACCATCATCGGCCTGAAGCAATAAGGAGTGAGTCATGGCCATGCGAATTACCCAGGGAATGCTGTATTCCTCAAGCCTTTACGGCATGAACAAGGCCCTTTCGGACCTGCAGGAGTCCAACATCCAGTCCGCCAGCATGCTCAAGATCAACCGTCCCTCCGACGACCCCGCCGGGGCGGGCCGGGTTATCTCCATGAACGCGAGCCTGAACAAGATCTCCTTGTATGAGGAAAATATCAGCACGGCCACGGGCTGGCTGGGAACGGCAGATGCCGTTCTTTCCAGCGAAGGCTCGGTGCAAAGCATCCTGACCAATATCAAAACCCTTGCCCAGCAAGCGGCAAGCGGCACCTATAACGAGGACAACCGCGAGCAGATAGCCTATCAGGTGCGCGAATACTACAACCAGCTGATCGAAGTGGCCAACACCTCATACGCGGGCAGCTACATATTTTCCGGCACCAAAACCGGCAGCGGTGCGTATGAAGCGGGCCTCGGCGTTACCCTGATCGATTCCGGCACAGGGCTTGATGATGCCGACCTCAAGGCAGGCGGCGGCAGCGACAAGACCGTGCTCATCCAGGCCACCAGCAGCGGCAACGCTGAAACCGCCTCTTACCGCTGGACAAACGACGGCGGCACCACCTGGCACGACATAGACGCTTCCGACATAGCAGAAACCGCACCCGGCAGCGGACGGCTTCGCATTACCGCCGGAGCGAGTGGCGTGAGCGTGGAAATGAACATGGGCGCGCAGGTTACTTCCGTCGACATCCAGAACGAGCACAGCGATGACAACGGCAGCTGGATGTATGTGCGCCCCACGGCCATTTACAAGGGCGACGACCACGACACCCAGGTAGCCGTCGCCTACGGAAATTCCAATAGCCTTGACGCTTCCGCCAACGGCTCCTTTTCAAGAGACGTGGCTGTACGCATCGACAAGGTGGAAACAGACCCCGTAAGCGGCAACGATATTATCACTTACTCCTACAGTACGGACGACGGCTCCACCTGGTCGCAGCTCAAGGGCCAGGGCGACACCCCGACCAAGCTTTCCGTACCGGGCGGCTATCTGGACCTTTCCGGCGTGCCCGCTGCCGGAGATCAGTACATCATCCACCCCCACCGGGCGGAAGTGACCCTGCAGATATCGTCAACAGACAGCATTGCCCTGAACCTGGTGGGCAAGGACGTGTTTGGCGGAATGTACGAAAATCCGGAAACGGGTGCACTGGAAGTCGTGGAAAACGGGGGCAATATTTTTGAAGTGGTGGGCAATCTCATTGCCGCGCTTGAAACGAACAGCCAGCAAGGCGTGCAGGAATCCCTCGAGGCTCTTGATGATTGCATGAATGTGGTTTTGACCAAGGCCGCCGTGGTGGGCGGGCGCGAAAACCGGCTCGTCCTTACGGAATCTGCACTGCTACAGCGCAAATACAATGAAGAAGATGCCCTGAGTCTGGTGAAGGACGCGGACCTGACGGAACTGTCAACCCGCCTTGCCATGCAGCAGGTGGCTTACAGCAGCGTGCTCAAATCATCATCCATGATCATGCAAATGAGCCTGGTCAACTATTTATAAGGATTGATTCATGGTCTTTTTGCCCCCTGGCGGCGTCAGGCTCATCCCGTGTGAAGCTCATGCTCTTGATACACTTCGCCTCACCCGGAATTCGCCTTCCCTGCCAGGAAACAAAAATCCTTATCAATCCCAAACGTTATAAAGCAAATCGCAAAGGAGCTGGATATGGGACTCTCATCAGCAATGTGGACCAGTGTTTCAGGTCTTCTCGCCCATGGTCAGAAAATGAATACCATCAGCAACAACATATCCAACGTCAACACCGTGGGCTACAAAAGCCAGCGTATGGATTTTCAGGATTACCTGTACCAGTACACAGGCACCACTTCGGGCGTGGGGCAGGTAGGGGCCGGAACCACTGTGGGCATAATCATGAACGATTTCTCGCAAGGCTCCATGGAAACCACCACCAGCGCCCTGGATATCGCCATTGACGGCAACGGCTTTTTCAGCGTCAGCCCCAAAGGTTCCAGCCAGAACTTCTATACCCGCGCCGGTAACTTTTCGTTCGACAAGAACGGCTATCTTGTAGACCCCAACGGCTATGTGCTGCAAGGCTGGGCCATTAACAACGACGTGGCAAAGGGAACAACAGGTATTGTGGGGGCTGGATCTCCTGTGGATATCTGCCTGGATACCTTTAGCTGCCCGCCAAAGCACACAACCGCTGTCACCATGAACGTGAACCTGAGCGCGACCGCCGTTTCCGACAATTCCGAAGATGCGGACGGCACAGACCCCTTCTTTGCCCTGCTCAAGAACTGGGACGCAAGCCAAGAGCCGCCGCTTGACGAAAGCGCCTACGCCTACCAGAGCACAATAGAAGTCTATGACGAGGCGGGCACCCTGCACAAGCTGACCGTATATTTTGACCGGGTGCAGAATGATGTGGACGATACGGCGGGCGGCGAGTCCTACTGGGAATATATTGTCACCATGGACCCTGCCGAAGACGTGCGCGATTTTGATTCCGCCGTGGGCGACCTGACAACCAATCCCAATGTGCCGGACGCTCTCAAAGGGCTGCTCGGCGCGGGAACCATCACTTTCAACTCTTCCGGACAGATGACGGACATGACCGCCTTTGTGCCGGACGGCACCTCCTGGTGGAGCGGCGCGGCAGGCAGCGAAAAGGTTGATCTGAACAGTTGGGTCGCCGCCCCCATCGGCAGCGACGGCTATCCCGTGATCAGCGCAAACTTTTCCGGCGCGGCCGGTCTTTCCACCGCCTATGCCGCCGGCAAGTATACCCAGCCCAACGCTGCCGCTTCCGGCAGGCTGGTCTCGCTGAACTTCGGTTTACGCTCCACCACGGGCGAATGGACCTTCCCCAATGTGGCCTCTCCTTCGGGGGCGGGCGGCCTTCTGGTCAGCGCGTCTGACGTGGGCCGGGAAAAGGCGAACATTGTCGGCATGAGCGACAAGAGTGCCTCTGAAAAGACCACCATGACCTGTCTTGGCGAAAGCTTTTACGAGCACCGCCTGCAACAGGACGGCTATACCTACGGCGACCTGCGCTATGTAAACGTGGGCAGCAACGGCGTTCTTTCCGGAACATACTCCAACGGCGTGTCTCTGGAATTGTACCAGATTACCCTGGCCAATTTTTCCAGCGAGCAGAACCTGCGCCGCGAAGGCAACAACCTGTTTTCAGAAACCGCCGCATCGGGCGTGGCCATAATGGGCGCGGCCGGAACCGGCACTTTTGGCACCACCCAGAGCTATTCACTTGAGCAGTCCAACGTGGACCTTTCCAGCGAGTTCGTAAACATGATTGCCACCCAGCGCGGCTTCCAGGCGAATTCCAAGAGCATCACTACTGTCGATACGATGCTGGAAACCATCATCTCTATGAAGCGCTAAGTTTTGTTTTCCGGGGGCATGCATCGAAAAACGGCTCCTGCGAGTGCAATGCGTTTTATGAGGACAAGGAGAAGACCATGGGCGTTTATTCATCCGGCAGCATACATTTCGGCGGTTTGGGCAGCGACATTGATGTTGATGAGCTGATCACCAACCTGTACAAGGTGGAAAGCAAACAGGCTCAGCAGCTTATTTCCTGGCGAGACGACTGGCAAACCCGGCTGGATGCGTTTCAGACCATCCGCAGCCAGCTGCTCAGCCTTGAAACCACCCTGAATTCGCTCAATTCCATGAGCAAGTTCGTGGTTATGAACGCCACTCCGTCAAACACGTCTGTCACCGGGGCCACGGTTACCGGCGAAGCCTCGGCAGGAACGTACAATGTCAAGGTTAACCAGACAGCCACCAGTTCAGCCTGGAGCCTGGAAACCGGAGTTGCCGCAAAAACGGATGTGATAAACGATTCGGGGGAAGACGGGAGTTTTAGCTACTCCTACAAGGGAAAGGATTATTCTGTGCGCGTGCCCAACGGCACCACCCTTGAAGGACTGAAAAACATCATCAACAACGACAGCAAGAACCCCGGCGTCAAGGTGCAGCTTATAGAGAGCACAGACGGGCTGGTGTTTCAACTGCGGGGCAATGAAACCGGGCTGGACGCGAAACTTGTGGTTACCGGAACGGAAAACATCAACTGCCTGAACGTTGCCACCAAAGATTTATGGGAAGGCTCTGCCGGCAATACGCTTACCTGTACCAACCAGTACACCTCTGCTGACGAAGTTCTCAATACGACCGGCACGGCAAAGACGTTTGCTTTCAGTGTGAACGGCGAAAAAAACAGCGTAAAGCTGGCTGCCGGCGGCACCCTGCAAGACCTGGCAGACGCGGTAAACGCAAGCACGGCGACGAGCGGCGTGAGCGCCAGCATTGTTTCCGGCACGTCTTCCTCGGGCGAAACCGTGTACAGCCTTGAGCTGACCACCGCCGACCCTGACGATGAACTCAGCGTAGGCGGCGGCACGCTTTCCGGCTATTCGGACATGAAGGCCGTGACCAACTGGACCGTGCAGGAGGCCCAGAACGCCGAAGTGCGGGTAGACGGCTGGCCTTCCACGGGCTGGCTTGAGCGCTCCAGCAACGCCATCGACGGCGTGGTGGACGGCGTTACCTTTAACGTGCGTTCCCCCGGCGACTGCGTGGTTTCGGTGGAAATTGACACCAAAGCCATTGAAGAGAATATCACTACCGTTGTGGACTCCATCAACAGCTTCCGCGTGCTCATTCAAAGCCTGACCGCTGTTGACTCCGAAAAAATCCAAACCGAACCGGAGTATGCCGACTCGCAGTTTGACATGCAGATGGGCGGCGTGCTTACCGGCAACTACGGCGTTCAGATGATTTCCTCATCCTTCAAAAATGCCGTGGCCGGGCAGGCCCAGGGCTTTACCTATCTGCAGGAAGTGGGCGGAAAGAACTACGGCGATCTGTTTTCCTCTCTCTCTCAAATCGGAATCATGACAGACTCTAACCAGAGCAGCACAACTTACGGCCTCTTGCTCATCGACGGAGCGCAACACCTTGGGGGCGTAGGGTTGACCCTGGAAGAAGCTTTGGCTCAGGACCCCATAGCCGTTGCCAAGCTCTTTGTCTGCGATGAAGAAGGGGTAAGCAACTCCCCTTATTTTTCCTACAACTCGCACGTACAGACAATTACCAAACCCGGCACCTATGAGGTTTCCTACTCCACAGATGTATTCGGCAATATTTCCAGCGCCACCATTAACGGCAAGGCTGCGCAGATCGATCAGGAAAACAGGCAGATAAGCATTTTCAGCCATGGCGATGGCGGAGAAAACGCGGCTGACGGCCTTATCCTGGATGTGTATGATTTGACGCCAGACCAGACCTTCACCGGAACGGTGGGTATCAAGCAGGGCAAGGTCAATGAATTTCTCGACCTCATGCAGGGCACAAGCGGCTGGTTGGGCGAGGAAGGCACGCTCAAAACCCTTGAGAACAACTACAAGAATATTATTGAAAACATTGAAAAAAAGATTTCCGATGAAGACACGCGCCTGGAAAAGTGGGAAAGCAGCATGCGGGCTAGGTTCGCCAGGCTGGAAGCCACACTCGCCAAATATAACCAGATGAACTCCGACCTGGAAAGTCAGATAGCGTCTTTAAACAACAATAGTTGATACACGGCGCTTCGACGAAAGGCGGAACGCCAAAGCGCCCGAACCGCCTATTTGTCGGCTCGGGCACAAGGCTCTACATCCAGGCCTCTCGTCTTCTCTTCACCGCTTTTGGGGGAAGCGGTAAAAACGGGAAACCGTGTTTTTTTCCTATGACAGCGGCTACGCGGTTATAGGGAAAAAATCAGCGCCGCTCGGGGCTTGCAATCGGATGGACGTATTGCGGCGCCGAATCCCACGGAAACAGCACCCATACGTGCTGTTCCACGGCGATAATGTGCTCGTCCACCATAACCAGTCCTTCGGGTTTCGCGTACACGGTTGCGAAGTACGCATCCGGCAACAGGCTGCGTACCACTTTTGCTGTGCCGCCCGTGTCCACCAGGTCGTCGATAACCAGGCAGCCCTTGCCCGTGCCTTCAACCCCTTTGAGCACTGTGCAGCCCTCGCCCTGCGAGCGCCAGTCGTAACTGGAAATGCACAGGGTATCTACAAGGCGAATGTCCAGCTCTCGGGCGATGATTGCCGCCGGAACAAGCCCGCCGCGCGTTACAGCCACAATGCGTTCGAACGGTCCCTTGTCTAAAAGCCGCCGGGCAAGCGTTTTGGAGTCTTTGTGCAGTTGTTCCCATGATACGGGATGCCATTCGGTATAGCGTTCACTGGTGTCTGTGCTCATATCAGTCCATGGGTAGCTCGGGTTGCGCCCGGTGGGCGGAAAAGGGCCGGATTGTACGCTTGCGGCAGGGCAGCCTGCCTGCTTGCCGTGATGTCGTTTATTTGATGGTCACCAGTTCATACTGCCCGTTGCCAAGGCCGATGTCTTCGGCATGCTTGATCTGGCTTCTCCAGTTGGTGGAGGGGTGCACCACGCGGAAGTGGTCGCCATTGCTATCGCAGCCGCAGCCGCTTTCTCCGCCCATGCTGTCGCTCAGTATGGAGCCGTGAATGACCGGAGCTGCGTTTACCGCGTCTATGCAGGCCTTGTCCAGAGCCACCGGGTCGAAGCTGGCGAAAATGCCGATATCGGGAATAATCGCCGCGTCGTTTTCACCGTGGCAGTCGCAGTTGGGTGACACCTGGTTGACCACGCTGATGTGGAAATGCGGGCGACCGTCCAGCACCGCTTTGGTGTATTCCACCATGCGGATGTTCACGTCGTCGCTGCTGCCTTCCCAAGGGGTGTGAATGGCGTCAAAGTTACAGGTGGCAATGCACCGGCCACAGCCGACGCACAGGTTATGGTCAATGCTGGCTTTTTTTTCGGCGTCAAAGGAAATTGCGTTCTGGTTGCAGTATTTGGCGCAGGTGTGGCAACCCTTGCACTTTTCATGCTCCACAAGCGGCTTGCCGTTGTTGTGCATAATCATTTTACCGGCGCGGCTGCCGCTGCCCATGCCGATGTTTTTGATGGCCCCGCCAAAGCCGGTCACTTCGTGCCCCTTGAAATGGCTGAGGGAAATGAGAACGTCCGCGTCCATGATTGCCCGGCCTATGCGGGCGGTTTTCAGGTGGATACCGCCGTTAATCGGTACTTCCACGTCGTCCGCGCCCTTGAGGCCGTCAGCAATAATCACATGACAGCCGGTGGAAAAGGGGGAAAAGCCGTTTTCATAGGCCGCTTCAAGGTGCAGCAGGGCGTTGTTTCTCCTGCCTACATACAGGGTGTTGGCGTCGGTAAGAAAGGGCGTTCCACCAAGTTTTTTTACCCTGTCAGCCACTGTCTTGGCAAAGTTGGGGCGCAAAAAGGCCAGGTTTCCCGGTTCGCCGAAGTGGATTTTTATGGCAACAAAGGCGTTTTGAAATGCAATCTGCTCAATGCCTGCGGCAAGCATGAGCTTGTCCAGTTTGTGCAGCAGGCTGGTGCCGATTGTACACCGCATGTCGGTAAAATATACTTTTGACGGTTCCATGGGAATCTCCTTTCGGGTCAGTACCGGAAATTATGCAACACACCCTTTGGCGCGTTGATGAAGCATCCGCTGTTAAATACTTGGAACCGGGCGGAAATGGAAGGGCTGTTTGTGTCTTTTTATTGCCTGATTGTCTATGTTTACCCCATTGCGCTCCACCCCGCCTGACGTTATGAAAGCACTTCCCCGCAAACAACACCGAACCCCGGAGAACGCTATGCCCGGCAGCCTGATGCAACACCTGATTCTCACACTGGCCCTGTTTGTGTTTGCCTGTCCAGGCGTGCAGGGCGCGGCTTCGCCGGACGCGCAGGCCGATCAAACGGAGCAGGTCCGCTTTGTCCTCCTGTACACATCCGACACGCACGGGCATGTGCTTTCCGACAAAGACACCATCGGCCTGGACCTGGTGGCCGGGGCGAAAAAGGCGCTTGAGCCTTGCGTACTGATGGACGCGGGCGATTTTTCGGACGGCACTCCCATGTCTGTGCTTGATCAGGCCGAAAGCATGGTCCGGCTGATGAAAAAAACCGGCTATTTCGCCGCCGCAGTAGGAAATCATGAATTCACTTACGGGCGCGGTGTTTTTGATAAAAGACTCGCGCAGGCGCAGCAAGAGCCGGGCAGCATGGCTCTTGTTTCCGCAAACACGGTGAAGGCCGACGGAGCGCTGCTTGTTCCGGCCTTTGCTCGCACGGAGGTGGCCGGTGTTTCCCTGTGTGCCTTCGGCCTGACAACGCAGGATACAAAAACCCAGGCCACGCCGTCTGCCGTGGCGGATCTTGATTTTCTGGACCCGGTAGCTGTAAGTCGGGATATGGTGCAGTCTTTGCGCGCTTCCGGCTGTGATCTTGTTGTCGCGCTGGCCCATATAGGCAGCGGCGAATACGTGGCCCTGAAAAGCACGGACATTGCCGAAGCGGCCCCCGGCCTGGATATCATCATAGACGGGCACAGCCATGTGGAACTGGAAAAACGGGCCTCCACGGGCACGCTGGTGGTAAGCCCGGGCGCGCACGGCAAAAAACTCGGCAGGCTGGATGTGGTCTATGACCGGGCAAAGGGGAAAATTGCATCACTTGGCAATACGCTCCTGGCCCCGCAAGATATGACCGCTTTTACAGCAGACGCCGCGCTGACAGCGGAAATAGCCGAGCTTGACCGGACAACCGAAGAAACGCTGTCCAAGCCGGTGGGGGAAAGTCTGTATGAGCTTGAGGGCGGAAAAAGCGCTGTGCGCTCCGGCGAAACAAATCTCGGCAACCTGGGGGCGGACTGCCTGAGGGCCGCGCATGGAACCGACCTTGCCCTGTTGAACGGGGGCAACATTCGCGCTTCTGTCAAAGCCGGTCGGGTGACGGCCAAGGATATTCTGTCTGTGTTCCCTTATACTGAGAGCATAGTCAGCGTAAAAGTGACGGGCGCGGAGCTTTTGACCATGCTGGAACACGGCCTTGCCGCGCTTCCCGGTGAAGACGGAAGGTTTCCGCAGGTCAGCGGGCTGATTGTGCACATACAGGCAAATGCGGCAAAGGGGCAGAGGGTAAAAGAGCTGCTTCTTTCCGACGGCAACCCGGTGGACAAAGAGAAACTCTATACGCTGGCCGTACCCAGCTACCTTGCCGAGGGCGGCGATGGCTATACCACTCTGGTTGGGAAAAAACGGGAAAAAGACTTCTCGTCGCCCCAACAGGCGCTGGAACAATACCTCCAGCTTGTCGGCACGAAAGAATATGCGCCGGGGCAGCCAAAGCGCTTGTTGTTTGAGTAGGGAAACGCCGGATTTTTTCTGCCAGAACTGCGTTGCTGCGCCGTTTTCAGGAGGGGGCAGGACTTTTCCGTCCTGTCCCCTCCTCTGGAAGCTGCTTGTGTCTTCTTTATAACGTCTCTTTATTGTTGCGCTTTCTTCTCAAAGGTCCCCTTGACAGTATAGCTGAACACCTTGGAGAAATCGGCGTTGATGCACACATCCATGGCCCGCTTGGTATTGTTGAATATCATGCTGTAGGCGGTGTTGAAGTTGATGCCGGTGTTCTCGTCCATGTCGTTCACGGCCTTGATGCTTTCCAGCATTTCCCAGGCCTGTTTTTCAGAAACGACGCCCTTGTTCTTGTTCAGCGCAGCTCTCAGTATCTTGATCCGGTCTTCGCCGTCGCGGTACGCTTCTTTTACGTCCTTGCTGAGGAAGAAGTTTGTGACCGGCAGGCCGTAACCCTTGGAGCGGATAACCCGCAGTTCGTTTTTGACGTATTCCACAACAGCCCTGTCGCCGTGGGCGTCCACGATAAGAAAATGGAAGTTGGCGTTGGTCATGCCCTGCATGTCGTAAGCGCGAAGCACGTCTATCGCTTCATTCACGGTGGCTGCCTTGTCCAGCACAAAGCGGACGGCCATTGTGGTGGTCATGGACGGCTTGCCGGTGTTCTGGCGAAGTACTTCGGCCCCGGTTTGCAGCAATACCGCAATGGACACGCCGGCGTCGTTGATGCCGTCTACCGCATAATAGGGCGCGGCCAGCAGGCGGGCGCGTTCTTGCAGACCGTCCGGCACGCTTTTCATGTAGTTCAGCAACGCACCGCTGGCCATGGCCAGGCTGGCGTGACCGTTTGCCGGCCTTGTGCGCACAAGGATGTTCTGGGCCAGGGCGAAATCCATATTGCGCCCTTGAATGTAGTCCCCGGCGGGGTTTTTGGCGGCAAAAGAGGAGCAGGCCAGCTTGAGCGACGTGGCCGGAAAGTCAAGGCCGTTAAGCAGCTTTTCCGACACAAAGGCCGCCAGGGCCGACTCGTCTTTTGCTCCTGTTTTCATCAGGCTGTCCAGGCCGTAATCCCCATAGTAGTCAAGAACGTAGAAATCTGTGTCCACTTTCTGGACAGACTGCAAGGTTTTGAGCGCGTTCGCGCTGAAGGGCTGGCCGTTCAGGGTGGGAGCCTTGGCGGCGCAGCCGGCAAGCAGGACAAATACGGTCAGCAGTGAAAGTAACCGTGCGTGTATTTTGAACATCAATAACTCCTTCTATACTGGTTGCATGTGTATTCATGTAGTACGGTTTTGAGGGGGCAAGCGCAATATCGGAACCGATAGTATCTTTAGCCGTTATGGGCGTTCCGCATTCAGTATATCGCGGTAATCGTCTCTCCCGCAATGCCCTAGTTGTCTGTATCAATTTCTTCGATGATCACAAAAACGCTTGCCGGATTTTTTCACCGCGTCTGAAAAGCTGGATTTTGAGGCAATAAGAGCAGCCTTTGGGGGTAGGCGGGCTTTGCCCGCCGTTAAGCGGCAAATCGCAACGTTACTCTGCTCTGACGGCCTGTCCTGATTGGCTACATATTCAACGACTTGGAAAAAAGGTGGATAATCAGCAGCCCCGCTAGAATGGCGCCGATGCCTGCTATCGCGGCGATGTCGAGCTTTTGCCCGAAGCAGACAAGGCCGATGAGCAGGATGAAGACCACGCCGATACCGCTCCACACTGCGTAAGCTATGCCGATGGGAATGGTGCGTATGGCCAGAGAAAAAAAGTAAAGGGACAGGCCGTAAGCAACAAGTACTCCTGTGGATGGGATGGGACGGGTGAATCCTTCTGCAAGCTTCAGGGCAGCCGTTGCCGCTGCTTCGCAAAAAATGGCAAAGAATAATAAAACCCAGTTCATGGAGCTTCTCCGGTTGTGAAAATATGCGACAGGCCGAATTTTGCGTGCCGTGTATCGTGCGTGCCGTGTATCGTGTGTGCCGTAATCACGCCATGGTACAAAGATTGGTAACGGCTCCTTGTCTCATATCCGGCTTCCATACATCAAATAGCCCTCCTTTCACAACGTGGAATAGGGCCGTTTCTCTTTGCGGACTCCCGGTAACTGATGCGCTGGGGGAATGCACCGCCATGACGAAGCTTGCGGGAGACTACTTGACAAAAAGTATAACTTTTATACCGTAAGCAACGCGTGGGTCTTACCCACAGCCCGACCTCGAAGGAAACTGCATGCGCTGGCGTTTGGAACAACTGGACAAGAACGGAATCAAGGGTTGGGTGTACGATTCGGAAAACCCTGAACGAATTTTTCAGGTGTTCGCCCTGCGTGGCAACACCATTGTCGGAAGCGCCTTTGCTTCCGAAAAAAGACCGGCTCTGGCGCAAGCAGGCCACCCCACGGACAGCTGCGGCTTTTCACTCTTGCCCGACGAATCTCCGGAAAGCCTTGTCATTATATGTCTGAACGCCTTTCCCGGTGGTAAGGACCTCATTCTGTATTCACCGAACAAGGAAGCCATAGGCTCCCTGAGGCGTGCGTATCAAAGCTTTGATGCCGACTCCGGGGAAGGTAATTCCGAGTCGGCGAAAAAGCTTGCCGCGCTCAAGCTTCCCAGCTTGCAGGGGATGAAGGTTCTTGACCTTGGCTGCAATGAGGGCTTTTTCTGCCAACACGCGCTTGCGCAAGGGGCAAAACGGGTTGTCGGCGTAGATGCTTCCAACTGGTTCATAGAAAAGGCCAAAAACCTGGTTCCCAATTACTCCGCGCTTGAGGAAGAAGGCAGGCTGTCTTTTCTCCACTCGTCATGGTGGAATATTCCCGATGAGCGTTTTGATCTGATCCTGTTTCTTTCTGCCATTCACTATGAGACGCGGCAGAAGGAGTTTCTGGATTTTTTGCAAACCCGCCTTGCGCCGGGCGGGGTGCTGTGCCTTGAGTGCGGCGTTGTTCACCAGAAGGGCAAAAGATGGGTGTCTGTTGCCAGAAGTGTGGATACCTGCCGTTTTCCCACAGAGGAGATGCTGTTGCATACGCTGCTCTCCCGTTACGCTGTGCGCTATGCGGGGGCAAGCGTCATGCAGGCGGGCGACCCGATACCGCGAAGCATCTACCTTTGTACAGCCAAAAAACCTGTGGTGCTGATAGTGCGCGGCCCCAGCGGTTCTGGCAAAACCGTGGTCAGCAATCTGTTCGGTGACAAAGATATCCCGGTGATTGGCACGGATTCCTTTTTTACAAACCGTGCCACACTGGCCTTGGCCGGAGGCTTCCCGCTCTATGAATGCATTCGAAAAGAGCTGGACGGCAACAGTTTGCACAAGGCAGGTCGTTTGTTGATCAGCAACAAACTGGTGAATGATTTTTGCAAAGAGTTTACGGCATCTCTGCCGCTTGATGAACCCCTCGTATGCGTGGAGGGCGAAGTGTTTGCCTACGCCGCCATCTTTGAACGCCTGACAACTGAATTGCAAAACGCCGGGGCGGTAGCCTGGGACGTAACCCCAGCAGACCCGGCCCAGCGCCGCAGAATGGAAGAAACATACCCAGCCGCCCCACAGCAAGAAGGCCGGTAAAGCTTTCGCCAATGGGCAGGGCGGTGTCCAGGCCGGGTCACTCTCTTTTTCGGGAGCGGTGGCAAAGCAGCTACCACTTGAGCTGGTCGGGAACAAGTCCAAGGGCGGCAGCTACTTTCTTCAAGGTGTTTATGCGCGGCCAATGTCTGCTGATTGTGTAGTCCTTCTACCTGCTGCGAGAACTCTTGAAAAAGTACCATCCTGCATAGATAAAGAAGAGCGTTGGCAACATACATATCCAAAACAGGAGGCTGGGCATACCCATGGTGAAGAAAGTATCCAAAAGTGCATAGGCGAAGGGAATACTGAAAAATAGCACTATTAGGCCGATAAGGGGTATGATGAGGTTGAAGATGAAGCTGAACATATTTGGCCCCCTGCGGGTGCTGGAGCACTATGTGAATTGGCAGCAGCGGTAAGTTGAACAGGTCCTTGCCAGGCTACTCTTTTTTCACTGAAGGCAGGCCTGGGCGGTTGCCGGTCACTACCTTTTGCCCGGTCTTTGCTTCCAGCTCCTTTCGGGCTTTCTGGGATATTTGCCCGCCAGCTTTCCCCGCTGCGGCGTTTTCCTGAAGGCCGGTAGCGTTCATGCTTTCGGCAATCTGGCGCGTGGAGAGTTCCGCCAGCGCGGTGAAAATAAGCTCCGCCTCGGTCATGTGGTCGCGCAGGTTTTGCGTTTCCAGCCCCTTGAGGTCTTTGTGCTGTTTGACGCTGACGCCAGACCATTCCTGGTGAATGATGTTTGTGAGAATGGCGTATTCCTTGCCTTCTTTGACCTCGTGGTCTTTCCAGTAATCCGTGAGCTTGTTCCGGGTTTCCTGCCCCAGCATTCGTTGTTCAATCCACTTCTTGGAACGCCCATGCTTTTGCCACAACTCACGTGAGCGGTTCAGGGCAATTTCAGGGTCTGCCATTTCCTGTATGCGCTCATAGCCCACCTTGGCCAGCCAGAGCTTGATGGGTTCCGCCTTGGGACTGGGAACGGACTGCACGAGCCGAAGCAGGGTTTCTGCGTTGGCAACGTCAGTCAGTCTTTTCTTGCCGTCTTCGGCGGTCATCTTCAACTGGTAACAATCTGTTACCAGTTCACTGCCTTCTTTTTTCAGCCGTAACTTAAGATTTTTCCAATATTTCCGAGCTTGTTGGTAGTCGCCGGAGTCGGTCAGGATTTTGATAATATCCACCACGGAAAAGAACCATGCTTCGGCCTTTTCATCATACACGCGGCGGATGTGCTTTTCTTCAAAAATGGCGATATTGTCTTTCATGGAATGGCCTTTGATGTTGAGACAGTTTTGAATGGAAGATTGAAGGTCACCGAAGCGGGCCT
>JAJDIC010000170.1 GCA_030266525.1 Desulfovibrio sp. OttesenSCG-928-G15
TTTGACCGGTTCGCCGTAGCGGGTGTTTTTATCATTCCCGGCCTGCGCATCATTCCCGTTATTCGTCGCAGCCGCGCCATTCTTGGCTGGAGCTATAAAAACGCACATCTCGCTGGCGATGCCGTTTTGCTCATGGCTGAACAGGCTGTACCCAAAACCGTGCCGGATGGTGTATTCCCCGGTGCCGCGTGCGGGCAGAGGCGTGGGGGACCAGTATTCTGCGCTTTCGCAGTCCTGTATGAATACGGCTTCACCGGAAGGATCGCTTACCGGGTCGTTATGCCAGGGGGTAAGGCGAAATTCGCGGGCGTTGCGGTAAAAGGTGTAGGCGCTGCCGCTTTCGGAAATGACCGTGCCGAAATGCGGACCTGCGATAACGTTTACCCAGGGCAGGGGGGTGTTTTCGCCTTCACTGAGCCGGATGACATATTCCTTGCCGTCGGGGGAAAAGCCGCCATATTTGTTGGCCAGTTGCAGGGTACAGGGCGAATCTGACTGTGCTGGGGCTGGTCCGGAGCCGGGGTTGGAGGCTTGGTCGCAACAGGCGTCGGGCGGTAAAACGGGCGCGTCAGGGCGCTTTGCCCAGACTGCCGGGGGAATGGCTTCCAGGGGGGCGTCCCTTTTTTCGTTGTCGCCTGCAAGAGCAAGCGCTTGGGTGACAAACGATTCCTTTGCAAAGCGTTTCGTCAGGGCAAGGCAGGAGGCGGCATCCGGGGCCGTGCCCTGGAGCAGATCAAGGTGCGCGCACTGGCCCGGCAAAAGCCGTATGGGGCAGCGAATGGCCAGTACGGGATCAAGGACGGCCCCTTCGCTGCCGGAAAGGGGGGCCATGCTGCGCATTGCGCCGGGGCAGGCCGGAGTGTTGCCCCGGCCGAGAAAGCGGTAACGGTCGGTTTCAAAGGAGAGGGGGCCTGCCGGACTTTGGCGCGGCTGCATGGCATGTACGAGAAAACGGCGTTTTTCCTCTTTGCTGCGCGGTCTGCGCGAACACAGTATGGCGTTATGGTTCGCATGGATGCGCGTTTCCAAAAACAGCTTGTAGAAAGCCGGGTGGGCCGAGTCTGCCGCCGGGCTTGCCAGCACGGGTTCCGCATAGCTGGTCACATCAAGCAGGCGTTCACGGGGTGACGTATTGCACAGGGTGAGGCGGCGCACTTCCGCATCCTGCTCCGGCAGTATGGTAACGGCGGTGCGGGCGGAAATTCCGGAATATTCCAGCCCGTACAGGGCCAGGTTTTCGCCAAAGCGCACAAAACGACCATAGGCCCCGCCGGGGCGGGCCGGACAAGCACCGGCAGACCAGAATTCCCCGCTTTCTACATCGCGGATATAAAAAAAGACCCCCAGATCGTTGGCTGCAAGGTCATCTTTTTGTCGGGTAAGCAGTATATCGTCAAAGCGGCTGTGCCCAGCGCCCGAAGGTTCAAGCGAGACACGAAAGCGGCTGTTGCCAAGCTCCACCGGCTGCAAGTCGCCAAAGTCAGAAATCATCAAGCCAGCCCCCTACAAAGAGTTTTTGAAAGCAGTACCGCCAGAACCCGCTTTATCTCTCCTTTTTTCGTTCTTCACAACAGCAAAAGTTCACCCGGGGGCAGCGGGCATCGGCACCTGCCAAAAACGAAGCATTGAAGCGGCAAATCTCAAAGTTACTCTGCTCTCAAGGGCGTTTGGGGGTCTTTACAATATGAAAAAGGGCTTCACGATCAAACGGTGAGGCCCTTTGAAATAGCTTGCCTTGAAGCCGGTACATGGCAAGGCCCATGTAAATGTGCGGGCATTGCCATGTACCGGGAGAGAGTGCGTTTGTTTACAGGCGCGCGGCATTTCACTGCGTAGCGCGCTACCCGCCAAAATCCAGCAAGATTCCCTGCTGCACGTACAGGTCGGTGTTATCGTCCGTCCGGTAGTGGTCGAAAAACTCGCCGCCCCTGGTGGCTGTTCCCTGCAACGTGTAGTCGCTGGCTTCACCATCCAGCGCAAGGGTATCTTTTTGACCGGAGGCCGTGTCTCCGGATACCCACACATTGATTCCCGTTTTGTCGTCCGCGCCGGTGGAAGAGCCGATCAGGCGCAGCCTGGCAATATCTTGCGCGGTCAGGTGCAGCGTGTCCCGGCTTGCGTCCTCCATATCCAGAATCAGGTTTTCAAAGCCGCGCGCGTTGCTTTTTCCACCGCTGAACAGGCCT
>JAJDIC010000171.1 GCA_030266525.1 Desulfovibrio sp. OttesenSCG-928-G15
TTCAATGATAAGCTTGATATCTTTGGGATTTTCCTCAAAAAAGACGTTCAGCTTGTCATATACAATACCGCCGACAATGCCGGAAACCTCGCTGTTGCCAAGTTTTGTCTTTGTCTGACCTTCAAACTGCGGCTCTGGAAGTTTCACTGAAATGACCGCGGTGAGTCCTTCACGCACGTCATCCCCGGAAAGGCTCATCTTGATCTTCTTGCTCATTTCCGAGTTTTTCAGATAGTTGTTGATGGCCCTGGTCAAAGCGGTTTTAAAACCGGCAAGGTGGGTGCCGCCTTCTTTTGTGCGGATATTGTTGGCAAAGGTCAGGGTGTTTTCCTTGTAACCCGCGTTATACTGCAGGGCGAATTCCGCAACTATGTTCTGCGATTCGCCATAGCCGTATATTATGCTGTGCACTGTGGCTTCACCCTCATTGAGGTCTTTGACAAATTCCTCAATGCCGCCGTCAAAGCGGAAAAGTTCCTTTTCATCTGTCCTTTCGTCAATAAACTCGATTTCCAGGCCTTTGTTCAGATAAGCCAGTTCTTCGAGCCGTTTACGAAGTATTTCGTATGAAAATACCAGAGTTTCAAATATTTCCTCGTCCGGGCTGAAACGCACCGTTGTGCCGTGATTGCTGGATTCGCCAAGGGTTTGCAGGCCTTCCAGAGGCACACCGCGCGAATACCGCTGGGAATAGCGGAACCCGTCTCTGCGTATGGTCACTTCAAGCGATTCGGAAAGGGCGTTCACGCATGATACGCCAACGCCGTGCAGGCCGCCGGATACCTTGTAGGAACTGTTGTCAAACTTTCCGCCCGCGTGCAGCTTGGTCATGACCACCTGCACAGCCGGAACACCCTCTTTGGGGTGTATACCCACCGGAATGCCACGCCCGTTGTCGGAAACAGAGCATGAGCCATCCACATGCAGGCGCACAGTAATTTTTGTGCAAAAGCCCGCCATGGCTTCGTCGATGGAGTTGTCCACCACCTCATAGACCAGGTGGTGAAGCCCGCGCGCGTCTGTACTGCCAATATACATGGCAGGACGTTTGCGCACTGCGGCAAGGCCCTCAAGAATAGTTATGCTTGAAGCATCGTAAGAGCCCGAAGCTTGTGACATGGTTGCGCTGTCGGCCATCAGACCTGTTCCTCACTTAATTTGATATCATCCATAATTTTCATGGGCATGATGATTACCAGATAATCCGTGTCATCAGTGCCGGTAATGCCGCAGGGGCCTTCGGTTCCGGTAAGAACCATGGAAAGCTCGCTGGAATTGTAGTGGTCCATGATGGTCAGAAGGTTGCTGGTCGGAAATGCTATTTTTTTGATATCGCCGCTATAGCTTATATCAAGGCTTTCCGTTGCAGAGCCTATGTCCTGGCCGGTTGCAGAAAGCACCGCTTCCTTTTCCGAAAGGTCAAAGAAGGTGCAGCGGTTGCTTTCGGAGTTGAAAATGGCAATACGCAAGAGCGCGTCCTGGGCCTCAGAGCGGTTCAGCTTCAGTTCCGACACATCAGAGCTCTTTAACCGGGAAAGGAATACGGAATAATCGGGGTACTGATAAGAAGAAAGCGGAAGACTTAACGATTCCGCCCTGTTTTCGGTGCGCACAAAGAGGCGTTTTTCACTTATATTCAGGTTGATTTCATCCGCACCGAGCCATTTTTTCAGCTCGTTCAGGTATTTTTTCTGAACCAGTATGCCTTCCTGGGGCAAAAGGGTGCGCAAATCATCGTTGGTAAAACGGCAAAGGGAAAACTGGTGGCCGTTCATGCCTGCTGCTTCGATTGCGCCGTCCGTTGCCGGTTTCATGAAAAGACAGGCCAGGGCGTCCGAGCCTTCGTCGCCTATGCAGTAAATAATTCTGTCAATAAGCTCCTGAAAAAAGTCACCTGACCAGATAACCGCGCCCTCTTCCGGAAAGTCGGAGAATTTTTGAAACCAGGTGGCGTCATTGACCGGCAGCTTGTATTTCCTTCTGCCCTGCTCAATGTGCAACACTGGTGCTGTGGCGTCCACCTTGAAGCTGATCTGACCGGAAGGAAGGCGGCGCAAAAGTTCCACAAACGAACGTCCCTGTACTCCTACAAGGCCAGGTTCCATCACTTCTGCCGTATACGAACCCCTGAATTCAATATTTGAATCAGTGGAAAGAAGCTCCAGCTTGTTATTCTCGGCCTTG
>JAJDIC010000177.1 GCA_030266525.1 Desulfovibrio sp. OttesenSCG-928-G15
TTTTACGGTCAGGCCAAGCTGCTCAATAACCGAAGAAGAGGGCCTGGTCCCTTTTTTGGGGGCCGACGCAGCGCTTGTGCCCGTTGCTGCGCCCGCTGCTGCGGGCTTGGCCACGGAAATGCCGCCTTTAATGTCTTCCTTGCGGCTGACCTCAATCTGGATGATTTGCGGTGAGCCTTTGGGTGAGCGCACGACATAACATTGGACACCGTCGCACTCCAGGGTAACCCTGGTACCGCCGTCTGTTTTTCCGGTGCGGATTCCTGTAACCACAAGCCCCTTGGGGGAGGCACCGGTTTTGAGCGATTCGTGGGGCAGGGCTCCGGCAATATCCAGGTATAGTCTGCCCGGCGTTTTGCGGGCTGTGTCCGGCGGGAGGAAATTGTGGGCAACGCTCGCCGTGTTGTCCAGATCCAGCGTGATAACGGCTCTCTGGCCCTTTTTGGACCAGGTGATATTTTTCAGCGTTACCGAGTCTTTTGCAGCGGATTTCGCCGGAGTCTTTCCGCCTGCAGCGTCTGACACGGAGGTCTTTGCGGGCGCGGCAGGGGCTGCGCCGGATTTTTTGCGGTATTCGTCCAGCATGTTTTTGGCTTCTGCCGTACAGGCGCTGGACGGGTACTCTGCCACAAGCTTTTCCAGAATCGGAACGGCGGCTTTTTTATTGCCGAGGCGGTATAAAATTCCCCCTTGCCGGACAAGACTTTCCGGCGCAACCGCGCTTTTCGGGTATTTGTTGGCCGTGTAAGCAAAGAGTTTGACCGCCTCTTTGTGGTCGGCAGAGGAAAAAGACCGCCTGCCAAGCTCCTGGCGAGAGCAGGCATGATAAAAGGCGGCGGAGGCGGCTTCCTCACCGCTACTCTGCGCTTCCAGTTGGGCGAATTTTTTTTCCAGGGACAGCCAGGAATCTCGCAAGCCGGACCGGGCGGGGTCGTTTACAAGCCCGTCAAACTCGGCCTTGAGCGAGGTAAAAGACGCCCCTTGGGCATAGGGGGCAAAAAGTCCGAAAATTCCAACTCCCAGGATGAGAGTCATGAATACCATGGAAAAACGAATACCGCGCATTACAACTGACCACTATAGCGGTTTAAGCTCAACATAATCGCTACACGAATGTACACACTACCCTTACAAAAACTGCCCGACGAAGCGGGAACGGACCCGCAGCCGTCAGGCAAATCCGCCCGGCAGCGGCTTGGCCGGCGCCGGGCGGGGTGAGTATTTCAAGATAAACCAGTATTTTCCTTAAAACATTTGTCCCATGGAGAACTCAAACCGTCCTCCCTTTTTGTCGCCCTTTCTGTCTTCATCAAACGGAATGCCGTAAGAGAAGCGCAGGTCGCCCATGGGTGAGCGCCATCTGAGTTCAAGGCCGGCGGATTTTTTGATTTCATCGCTCCACTTGAAGTCATGGTCGTCGTCCAGGTTGAAGCCGACATCAAAGAAGGGTACCAGGAACAGGCCGAGGTCGTTGTTCAGGGTGTAAATATATTCCAGGTTGGCAAAGGCCATGCGCGTGCCGCCGATACGGTCGCCGGTTTTCTTGTCGCGCGGTACTATGTCACGGCTGTTGTAGCCGCGAACAGAGTTCATGCCGCCCATCCAGAAACGTTCAAACACAGGCACTTCATCGCTGCCGTTATTGAATATGGTCTGGGCTTTTACCCGACCGTGCAATACGTGGTTGGGCATAAGCTGGTAGTAAGAGTGGTGTTCCGCGGTAAGGGTGATGAAGTCGTCATCGCCACCCAGAAGGCCGCCGCCGTAGTCCACGGCCAGTGTGTCAACGTTGCCGTCGATGGGCACCATGCCGTCCATTCTCGTAGAGTCGCGGTGAATGCGGGCGAGGCCCACGCTTGTAAAGCGGTATTCGTCGGCATACTTGCGAATCAGCTCGGAAGCGTCATCATTGAGGTCATAAATTTTATAGCGGTCAAGCCGGTAGCCCCATGAAATGGAGGTGTATTCGCCAAGGGGGTAGCCAAAACGGACAACACCGCCGGTGGTGCGCTTCGTATAGTCAATATAGTCGTCGCGCCAGTGGTAGGCTTCCGCGTTGAAGGACAGGTTGGTG
>JAJDIC010000172.1 GCA_030266525.1 Desulfovibrio sp. OttesenSCG-928-G15
AGCCAGCACCAACCTGGCCCGCTATGACGGCATGCGCTACGGCCTGCGAGACGAAAGTAATCCCGGTCTGGTGGAAACCTACACCGCCTCACGCTCCAAAGGCTTTGGCGAAGAGGTGAAGCGGCGCATCCTGCTTGGCACGTACACGCTTTCGTCCGGCTACTACGACGCTTACTACACCAAAGCGGCCAAGGTTCGCAGGCTGCTTTTTAACGATTTCAAAAATGCCCTTTCCTCCTGCGACGCGCTACTCGCCCCGGCCAGTCCCGTGACCGCCTGGAAATTCGGCGCATATACACAGGACCCGCTGACCGCCTATAAAATGGACCTGCTCACCTTGAGCCTGAACCTTTCCGGCTTTCCGGGCCTGAGCCTGCCCATCGGACTTGGCAAAGACTCCGGCCTGCCCGTGGGTCTGCAAATTTTCGGCAGGGCTTTTGACGAAGCCGGAATTATCAGCATTGGAGCCTGTCTGGAGAAGCACCTTCCTGCCATCGGCAGGCCAAAGCTGTAATCTACCCCGCAAACTGTCATTGCGTACCCTTGTGGTGGATTCCTGCGAAAAGTTTGGACGAGAGGCACTTTCCCCCGGTAATGCCGAAATGATCTCAAACTATACATGCCAGAGGCGCAGGCAAACAGTGTTTGCCTGCGCCTCTGGCATGTATAGTTTGAACAGGCTCTGAAATCGGCCCGCACTCGTAGGTTTGCGGTTAATCCGTTGTATCTGCCTCATCCACGGGCATCAGCGCAATGGCCCCAATGGGCGGCAGGGTCAGGCTCAGTGATGGCTCGTTGCCCCAGCCGCACAACCCGGCTTCTACCGGGTAAGGGTTACCCACGTTGCTGCCGCCGTAAAACGCGCTGTCCGTATTCAGCACTTCGCGCCACACCCCTCCTTGCGGACAGGGAATGCGGTAGCCTTCGCGCACCACAGGGGTGAAGTTGAACACCCACATAACAGGCTTGCCGTATTCTGCCTTGCGCATAAAACTGTATACGGACGCATTGAAGTCAGAGCAGTCCAGCCAGGAAAAACCACGCCAGTCATGGTCAAACTGATGCATGGCCGGTTCTTTGCGCAGCAACAGGTTCAGGTCGCGCACCAGTTCCTTGATGCCGTTGTGGGCCGGAAAATCAAGCAGCATCCAGTCAAGCGACTGATTGTCGCGCCATTCGTTCCACTGGCCGAACTCGCTGCCCATGAACAGGAGTTTTTTACCGGGGTGCGCCCACATATAGGCGTACAGAATGCGCAAGTTGGCCTGCTGTTGCCAGGCATCACCCGGCATTTTTGAGAGCAGCGCGCCCTTGCCGTGCACCACCTCGTCATGGGAAAGGGGCAACAGGAAGTTTTCGGAAAAAGCGTACAGGAAAGAAAACGTCAGGTTATTGTGGTGGTACTTGCGATACACCGGCTCCCTGCTCATATAGGCGAGGGTGTCGTGCATCCAGCCCATGTTCCATTTGTAGGTAAAACCAAGCCCGCCCGTATATACCGGGTGCGAAACGCCCGGCCAGGACGTGGATTCTTCCGCCAGGGTAATGGCCCCTGCCACCTGACCGTGCACAACGGAATTAAGCTCGCGCAAAAAAGCCACGGCTTCCAGATTTTCACGCCCGCCGTAAATATTGGGCCGCCACTCGCCCTCTTTCCGTGAATAGTCAAGGTAGAGCATGGAAGCCACAGCGTCCATGCGCAGGCCGTCTATGTGAAATTCTTTGAGCCAATACAGGGCATTGCTTAAAAGGAAGTTTTTAACCTCGTTGCGACCGTAGTTGAATATCAGCGTACCCCAGTCAGGGTGGCTACCAAGCCGCGGGTCTTCATGCTCATACAGGGCTGTGCCGTCAAAGCGGGCCAGGCCCCAGAAATCTTTGGGGAAGTGGGCTGGAACCCAGTCAAGGATAACGCCAATCCCCTCCTGGTGAAAAGCGTCGATCAGCGCGCGCAGCTCATCCGGTGTGCCAAAGCGCGAGGTGGGCGCAAAATACATGCCGGTCTGATAGCCCCAGGACTGGTCAAGCGGGTGCTCTGCCAGCGGCATGAACTCAACGTGCGTGAAGCCCATCGCCTTGACGTAGGGCACAAGCTCTTCCTTCATTCGGGTGTAGGAATAGAAGGGCTTGACCGGGTTGTCGTCGTTTCTGCGCCAGGAACCGGCGT
>JAJDIC010000173.1 GCA_030266525.1 Desulfovibrio sp. OttesenSCG-928-G15
CATTCATGCCGTGCAACGTCGGCGGTGGAGTATTGCGGAGAAAGTCCGCATGGTTGAGGAAACCTACCTCCCTGGCATGAGCGTTTCGCATGTTGCCAGAACGCACGGCGTGGCCCCCAATTTATTGTTCCGTTGGAGAAAGCTTATGGTAGATGGCGGCAAGACGGCCATTGATGCTGATGACCAGGTCATCAGCGCGGCGGAGGCCCGTGCCTTGAAAAAGCAAATCCGCGAACTCGAACGTATGCTCGGCAAAAAGACCATGGAAGTGGAGATTCTACGGGACATGGTGGAACTGGCCCGTGAAAAAAAACTGCTCTCGCGGTCAGCCTTGTCCAAGCGGGGCGATACCCAATGAAAAGGATAGCTGAAGCCGCCGGGGTATCTCGCTCCCAACTGATTGCGAGAACTGGAACAGTTACGAAACACAGAGCGTGTCGCTACTCAAAAGCTGATGACGAGGTGCTACTTCCCCTCATTCTGGAAATTATGGGTTCGCGACAAACTTATGGATACCGGCGTATGTGCGCCGTACTGAACCGTAAGCTTGAAGCGACAGGACGTTCACTGGTAAATCATAAGCGCGTGTACCGCATTATGCGCCAAAATGGCCTGCTTCTGGCGCGTCACACGGGAACGACGACAAAAAGGGCGCATACAGGCGTGGTCGCGGTACCGGTTCGCAATACTCGCTGGTGCTCCGATGGCTTTGAGTTCACTTGCGATGATGGGCAACGTGTAAGGATTGCCTTTGCCCTGGATGCTTGTGATCGTGAAGTCATTGCCTTCGTTGCAACAACAGGCGGAATAAGCAGTTCAATGGTGAAGGATTTGATGCTGGAATGCGTGGAAAAACGCTTTGGCTCTTGGCATGCGCCACATTCAATCGAATGGTTGAGCGACAACGGCTCGTGCTACACCGCCAGCGAAACCCGTGCTTTTGCGGCACAACTGAATTTACGCCCCTGCTTTACACCGATTCGCAGCCCCGAAAGCAACGGCTTAGCCGAAGCTTTTGTTAAAACGTTCAAACGCGATTATGTGTTCACCCACGAGCTGAGCGATGCCCAAAGCGTTTTGACTCGCCTTGCTGAATGGTTTGAGGATTATAACGAAATGGCCCCGCATAAAGCACTACGGATGCTCTCACCCAGAGAATTTATCCGTAAAGCTGAAACGACCACGTGTCCGGTTTAGTGGGGGCAACTCCAGGCAGCAGCATTTTGTTTATTGCTTCCTGAGTAAATTCGATATTTTTTGTAAGCCATAGTGGCAACAGCCACTATGGCAATGCCGACTCTCAACCCGCGCATTACTGTCCCAAAGCTTGCCATTTGCTACTCCTTGCTTGGTAGTGGTGAAAACACAATAAACTCTCATCTCTCCATAATTCGGAAAGTTCGTTTAGGAAAATCTTGATTGGTCATTGGCTACACACCTGATGCTAAAACGCAAAAGAGGTGAGGCCAGTTGCCGGTAGCAACGGGACACTCACACTCAATTTGTTGGTCGTTGATATTGAACGCTATGTAAGAAGGAGTCTATGGGGCTGGATGTATCGGTAAAGGCAGGAATCTTTACTGACGATTTTCAAAAAAACGCGCGAATTTCTCGTTCCCGTAATGCCCTTGGGTTAGGGCAATAATTTCGCGAACGGTATATTGGTCTTTCACTTCGGAAAGCCCTTCAACAAAATTGCGAACTCCGTATTCGCAGGCACCTGTGATTACGTGATAAGCCTCCTTGGCTTCATTAAGGGGCAAAATAGAATCCAAGGTGACGCCTGAATACTTTTTGGGAATAGGGGTGACGTTATATTTATACTCAAAGCATTTTATCGCTTCACCGAATGTTGAACCATGAGCCCATCTCCCTTGCCCGTCAGTTATGAGATAAAAAATAGTATCATGACCTATTCTTTTTACCCTGTAAATATTGCCACGGCGTGCGGTAACCTCTGTAAAAATGCCGTCTGCCAGAATGTATTTCCCATTTTGCCATGTGAAGCTAAGCCAACTGGCGACCTTTGGAGTTGGTTTATAATAAGGTTTGCCACACCATCGCGGTGCTCTATGCGGAGAATCGTCAAACTCATCGAAAATAAAAACGTCTCCACTGGGAAGGCAAAATTTCTGTCCATTGAGGTTAAGAGTCCCACC
>JAJDIC010000174.1 GCA_030266525.1 Desulfovibrio sp. OttesenSCG-928-G15
CAGTTTGACACGCTGATCGACGCGATCATGGAACAAGGCCCGGAAACCCACGTTATTGTGGATAATGGCGCTTCCTCCTTCCTCGCCCTCAACAGCTATATCAAGGAAAACGACATCATCGGGATTCTGGAAGAATCCGGGCATTTCGTCTTTTTTCATTCGGTGATCACGGGTGGGCAAGCCATTGCTGATACAGTTCTCGGTCTGCGCTCCCTGGCTCTCGGTTTCCCCGAAACGCCCATTGTGGTCTGGCTGAATCCCTACTTCGGGGAAATCGTCATGGATGGAATGTCATTTGAAGAATTTAAGGTGTACCAAGAATTTCAAAATCAATTCCACGCTGTTATCACCATTCCTCAAGGCAACAAGGCCACCATCGGCAAAGACCTGGAAACCATGTTCGCCAAGCGTTTGAGTTTCAAAAACGCTATCGAATCCAGCCAGTCCATAGTGGTGCGCTCCCGTTTGCAACGCTATCGGAACGAACTGGTGGAAGCCGTGACCAGCGCGGCTCTGGTGTAGGGGGAAACCATGTCGCAAGAAAATCCCCCTGCCGTGCAAAAAGAGGAACCGCCCACCCCTCTTGAAACGGAATTGGGCAATGCGCCGGGCGTGGGCCTCACGCTCGAGCAAATCCGTTCCGTGGTTTCCAAAGCCCATGATGTAATGCTGCCGAAAGACGATGCCACGCTGATGATCGCCACAATCCTCAACGCCTATCTGACGGAAGTGGATAGGCTCCAGGCACGGCATGAAAAGGGGTTGACCCGGCTCATGGCCGAAAAAACGGACGAATATGTTTCCGGCGTACAGGCGGCGGTAAATCAGCTTTCCGCAAGCCTTTCCTCTGCTTCGGTTGAAGGTATTCGCAAAGTCTTTGACGATCACTCAGCCACTTTGAAAACATTCAGGAGCAATGTCTACCTCGCCGCCGTCATTGTTGGCATGTCGGCGCTTTTGAATGTGGCTGTCTTTATATTGAAGGCGGTCCACTGATGCTCCGGGCCTGTGACGATCCCCGGCTGCTGGCCGGGCTGCGCCATTCCTGCGGGCCTGTCTTTATTGACGCGCTGGAAAACCCGGAAGTCATAGAAATTATGCTCAATCCTGACGGTACGCTGTGGATTGAGAAATATGGGCAAGACCATGAATGTATCAGCACCATTGAGCCAGCCAAAGGCAGATTGATACTATCCCAGGTGGCAAGCGGCCTGAATCTGACGGTCAATGAACGCAACCCCATAGTGGAAGGCGAATTTCCGCTGGATGGTTCACGATTTGAAGGGACGTTCCCGCCGATTGTCGGCCCCGGCCCTTCGTTCTCGCTCCGTAAAAAAGCCAGCCGGGTATTTACCCTCCAAGAATACTTGGCTTCCGGCTCCATCACGGCGCGGGTGATCGATATTATCCATGACGCCGTGCTGCGGCGCTGGAATATCGTGGTCGTGGGGGGAACCTCCAGCGGAAAAACCACCTTTGTTAATGCGGTCATTGACGCTGTTTCCACGCTCACGCCGTCACACCGCCTGATTATCATAGAGGATACGGCGGAACTCCAATCCAAAAGCCCCAACGCCGTGTTTTTCCGTACATCGGTCATTGCTGACGTTGATATGCGGAAGCTGGCGAAGGTCAGTATGCGCTACGCCCCAAAGCGTATTCTGATAGGCGAAGTGCGGGACGCCGCCGCCCTGGAACTCCTGAAACTGTGGAACACGGGGCATCCGGGCGGGATAGGTACATTTCACGCGGACAGCGCGGAAGAAGCCTTACCCCGCCTGGAAGAACTGGTAGAGGAAGCTGGCCTTGGCCCCAAGCAGAAATTGATAGGCCGGGCGGTTGATCTGGTGGTGTTCATGGAAAAGACACCTGACAATCGGCGGCAAATATCGAACATCCTGCGCGTGGACGGCTTTGACCCCAAAACAGACACCTACAAAACGGAATATCTTTACAACGTAAAGGCGGAACAAGGCGTATGAACACTGAACAGGCGCACGATCCCGGCAACCTTCGCTGCGGGAAGTGCAACAAACTTCTGGCAAAGGGCCGCATAGAAGCTGGAGAAATCGAGCTCGTTTGCCCTCGCTGCAAAAGCAGAATCGTCCTGCGGGCTATAAGCCCCAACGCCGCGCCGCATGACGGCCTCCACGGAGA
>JAJDIC010000175.1 GCA_030266525.1 Desulfovibrio sp. OttesenSCG-928-G15
GAAGGTATTAAAATAGGCCCCGTGGGCAAAACCCACCGGCTCGCCTTCATCAAAAAGGAAAAAGGCGAAGTCGTTCTCATTGTCCAGAACTTCCGCATACACCTTGCGGATCACATCCCTGTCATAGGTGTTGTAAGTCCACAACTTCTCGATATAAGCAAAAGCCAAATCAAAATCTTCCATGGTCGCGTTGCGAATCATCACACAGTCTCCCTGCACACGGTTCAAATAGGATATTCAAAAAAAGGCACGCAGCAAGCGCTTTTCGGCGTAGTTGCAAGCAAAGTGCAGTATAAAAAAGCTGCACGAAAAATACAACAGCAACAGGCCGGGCTTACGTGAAATCATAGCCGGAAAAGGCCTGTATTGCCTGTGGCAATTCCTGAAAAAAAGCGCATACTCGCCCCCCTGCAAGGCCGCCGCAAACCGCCGGATAACCTGCCGCGCCGCTGAGGCGTGACGCTCTGGATAGCCTGCGCACCCATCCGTACAGCACACAGAAGACGCGTTCCGGGATACACGCCACAAAGAGAGCCGGGTATTGGAAACCATATCTCCTTTTCTTCCTGGCCTCCCTCCGGAGGAACAAGAAACTTGCGCTTCTCTTTTTACTGACTTACCCTGTCTTTTTTTCTTCCTGAACACATAGAACGGAGTACGCATGACGCCCACGGAAAACACCTCGCCAGCCCATACCGACCAAGCGGAACAACAACTTGAACGCGGCCTGAGCAACCGGCACATTCAGCTTATCGCCATTGGCGGGGCCATTGGCACGGGCCTTTTCATGGGCTCAGGAAAAACCATCAGTCTCGCCGGGCCTTCGATTGTTCTTGTCTATGCCATCATCGGATTTTTCCTGTTTTTCCTTATGCGGGCCATGGGTGAACTGCTGCTTTCCAACCTGCAATACAAGTCGTTCACCGATTTTTGCGAAGACTTGCTTGGCCCCTGGGCGGGCTTTTTCATCGGCTGGACGTATTGGTTCTGCTGGATTGTCACAGGCACGGCAGACATTATTGCCATATCCAACTACATGCACTTCTGGTTTCCTGACCTGTCGGCCTGGATGCCCGCCATTGCCTTTGTGGGCCTGCTGGCAGTATTGAACCTTGTTTCAGTAAAAATGTTCGGGGAAATGGAATCCCTGTTCGCATCGATCAAAATTGTGGCTATTCTGAGTATCCTGGTCATGGCGGTATTCCTGGTTGCCACCGGTTTTACCGAACCTTCCGGGCAAAAAGCCATGGTCGCCAACCTGTGGCAGCACGGCGGCTTTTTCCCCAAGGGCTTTATCGGATTTTTCGCAGGCTTCCAGATAGCGCTTTTCGCCTTTGTGGGCATTGAAATCATCGGAACCACCGCGGCAGAAACGCACGATCCCTATACTACCCTGCCCCGCGCCATCAACGCTGTGCCCATTCGTATTGTTTTCTTTTACATATTCGCGCTCATGGCGATCATGATCATTTCCCCCTGGAACACCATTGACCCGGACATGAGCCCCTTTGTGACCATTTTCATGCTGGTAGGCATTCCGGCAGCAGCCGGGGTAATCAACTTTGTCGTGCTTACCGCGGCAGCTTCTTCGGCCAACAGCGGCATTTATTCCACCTGCCGCATGCTCTACGGCCTTTCCCTGCTGGGTGTTGCGCCCAAAACATTCGCCAGGCTGAACAAAAACAGCGTTCCGGCCAACGCGCTGCTCTTTTCCTGCATCTGCCTGCTGCTTTGTTCGGCCATGCTCATCATCATGCCGACCATTATGGAAGCCTTCACGATTATGACCACCCTGGCATCCATCCTGTTCATGTTTGTCTGGTCGCTCATTCTGCTTTCCTACCTCTCTTACCGGCGCAAATACCCGGAGCGGCACGCCACTTCCACCTTCAAGGTGCCGGGCGGGCGCGTTCTGGTCATACTGACCCAGGCATTCTTCCTGTTTGTCCTTGCCTTGCTGACTCTGGAAAAAGACACCCGCGACGTGCTGTTTATCGCCCCCCTCTGGTTCGGCCTGCTGGGCGTCGCTTATTACTTTGCCCGCAAAAGAAAGATGCGCTCCTGACAAAGGTGACGGGCAGACAGCGGGGCAGGCGGGAAAGCACGCGCCTGGCCACAGGGAAAGCAGCCACATGGAAAACAGC
>JAJDIC010000176.1 GCA_030266525.1 Desulfovibrio sp. OttesenSCG-928-G15
AACGCAAAGGTACTCCGCTCTATCTAAGTAACCGTACCTACCGGAGGGAATTGGACTTGAGCCACTGAATCGGATGATCCGGCATGTCGCTGAAAAGGCCGTCCAGCTTCATTTCCTTGAACATGGTTTCAAACATGGCTTCTTCTGTGGCAAAGCCGGAAGCCAGTTTGTCGCTGCGGTGTGTCCAGGTATGTACCTTCATACCGGCCTTGCGGGCCTGTTCCAGGCAGGGAGCCACGGTATATGATTTGCCGTCTTCGCTGGGCAGGGCCAGGTGGGTGAACCAGGGCGCGTAGATGGAGGCGTATTCAGCCACGTCTTCAATGCCTTCTTCGGTCAGCAGCCACTTGTGCACTTCCTTGTCATCCGTAAGCATCTGGCCGTCAAGGTCAACCAGCATGGCAAGCGGGGCCTCCCAGCCGAGGGAGCGGGCTTTTTTCACAGCGGGGTAGTCAAAAATTTGCAGGATGACATTGCCCTGTTCCGTATTGTAGCCGTATTTAGCCAGCATATCTATGGTGGCTTCCATAATCATTTTCTCTTCGCGTTCATGAAAGGCCGGTTCCTTTACTTCCACATACAGGCCGACATTCTTGCCGGTTGACTTGTTCAGCCCCTGGACAAGCAGAATTTCCTCTTCCAGGGTAGGCACGCGAAAATCGATGTTGAAATGCACGGGGAAACGGCCTTCAAATACGGCTTTTCCGGTTTTGGCGTCAAAACGCTCGGTTACCAGCAGGCTTTTTATTTCGGCCAGGGTAAAATCTATGGCGTAATAGCTGCCGTCGTCCCTGTTGCGTCCGGGGAATTTCTGGGCGACATCCGTGGTGGTTTCCAGGGTATGGTCGTGCAGGACAACAAGCACGTTATCCTTGGTCATGACCACGTCCTGCTCGATGTAATCCACGCCCATGGCATAGGCCATGGCTTTGGCTTCCAGGGTATGCTCGGGTAAATAGCCGCAAGCGCCCCGGTGCGAAGTGACCGTGGGTTTGTAGTCGGCAGCCAGGGCGGCGGCGGGCAGGCACAACAGCAACAATACTGCAAAGACAAGTTTTTTCATGATTGCTCCAGATCACTCAAGGTTGTTGTTCAGGGCCGTAATGCGACAGTATGAGACACGTATTTTCAGCGTATGCAATAATGCCTTTGACAAGGCAGGGATGATCACTTCCATCCGGAAAAAGGCTTGCTGACCAAGGACGCATTATAATATGCAGCATTGCCGGTTACTTCCTGACCGACCCAGTGGGGTTTTTGCACTGCTTCCCCCTCATCCTGCAATTCCACTTCAATAATGACAAGTCCCTGATTTTCCCCGTGAAACTCGTCAACCTCCCAGATTTTTCCGGCAAAGGGAATTTTGTAACGGGTCTTGTCAATAAGCGGTTTTTTCGCCAGTTCGTCCAGCATGGCCCGGGCATCGTCAAGCGGAACGGCGTATTCAAACTCGCTCCGCGTGGCACCGCTGGTTTTGCCTTTTATGCCGAGCCTGGCAGCCTTGCCTGCAATGCGCACCCTGATGGCGCAGTCCGCATTGGCGGCAAGATACCCCTGCTCAAGGCGCTCGCCTTCAACAAGCCCCCGCCAATCATCGGAGGAAGGAAGGAATTTGCGTTCTATTTCTTTGGCCATACAGCCTCACGGGTGTGCGGGTTTTATGGGGACCGGCGCCAGTTGCGCAAACATGGCTGGTGGACAGATACGTGCGCACATCATATACTGATGGGAAATTCACTTCAAGAGGGTAGGTGTTATGAGTAGTTTATTAAATAATCTTGAGAGTATCCTTTCCCAAACCGTTTCCACCGCAACAAGCGCTGTTTCCAGCGCAACATCCGCCGTTTCCCGTGGGGAATCTCCCATGGGCGCTCTTGCCGGCATGCTCGGCATGAACCTCGGCGGCGGACAACAGGGCAGCGTGCAGCAAACAGGCCAAGCCCAAAACCCCGGGGCGTCTCCTCTGGGTCCGCTTTCCGGCCTGCTTGGCCCGGCAGCCCTCGGCGGCCTTGCCGGAGTTCTGCTTGGCGGCAAAGGCATGCGCAGTGCTGCCGGGGGCGCGCTTCTGGCCAGCGGCGGCACGTATTTGTGGGATAAATATAAAGATCAGATCAAAGCCACATACAAAGAGCT
>JAJDIC010000178.1 GCA_030266525.1 Desulfovibrio sp. OttesenSCG-928-G15
CGCATTTTCATCGCATTGCTTTTGTCGTAGTAAGCAAGCGCCCCCGTCAGCACGGGGAAAAGAATACAGAGAAGAATGAGAAAATCCAGCATACCAACCTCTGTGGTTAGAGAGCCCTGAGGAACCCCTCAGGCTGAACACCGACACGCGGAGCCTCAACCAGCTGTGACACACAACTAGGATTACCGGGACACTGCACCCGAGTCAAGTAGGGCAGGATTTTGAACAGGAAAGTCCCTACGCCTGCGCATTTGCTCCACGGGGCCAAGGCTTCCGTTCCGCAATCCGGGAGAGTGCAAGCGTTGACATTATCACAAAGTATGGATATTCAGCAAAATTTTTTTATTTTTTTTGAAAAAGGGAATGACGAAAGAAAGACGGGCGGCAGCAAGCCAGTACCCGCCCGGCTTGAGTCCGGACAGGGCACAGCCTGCGCTTACTCGGTGTTTTCCTTGAATTTACGCCCTTTCACAGCCGCAGTCCACAAGGCCAGACACGCAAAGCCGCTGCCCGCGCTGATCAGGCCCACAACGTGCACAAGATTGGCCCATTCCAGCGAGCAGACAAGCATGGCGATGCTGCCGCAAAAAAGCGCGCCGCTACTCATGAGCGACGCCATGGTGCCGTTGTCGGAATCAAGCTGGGTCATGGTCAGAACAGTGCCCGCCGGCCTGATGGAGCTACAGGCGAAGCTGACCAGCATGAACAACGGCGCAAAGCTCATGGGGCCCGCACCGCCGAAAAAGGCCACGGCAAGACCGCCAAAGCCAACCAGTGCAAACACCGCCGTAATAAACAGGGTACGCGGCAGCTCGCGCAAAAAACGGACATACAAAATCGGCCCCAACACGGAAAAGAGCGCATTGGCCGAGAAGTACAGGCTGAACTCCTGACTGCTGGTGCCAAAGCCGTCTTCATAAATAAAGGCCGAAGAACTCAAGTAGGCCATGAAAGGCATGGAGATAAGCGAAAAAATCAGAGCCAGGGTGCGAAAACCACGGCAGCGCAGAACAAAGCCGATACGGGTCAAGGAATGCAAGGCTGAACCAGCCAGGGTTTCGCGCGAGCTTTCGCGCAGAGCAAAAGACAGCAGCAGCGCCAGTACGCCAAAGCCCAGCAATATGACAAAAAGCCCGCGCCAAGACACAAAAAGCAGCAAAAACGCCCCGAGTACGGGTGCCAGCAACGGGCAGAGCACGGTCATTGTCTGAATGGCCACAAGCACATTTTCCATAATCCTGCCCCGAAACACATCCTTGACAATGGCCATGGAAACCGAAGAAACCGCCCCGCAGGCAATGGCCTGGACAACACGCCCGGCAATCAGTGCCCCCATGCTCGTACTGGCGGCGCAGCCCAGGCTTGCGACAATGTACAGGGCAAGGCCCGTGCGCAAGACCGGCTTTCGCCCGTAGCGATCGCTGAACGGTCCCCAAAAGAGCATGGATATGGCGAAAAACAGCATGAACAGGCTGAGGGTAAGCTTGGCCACTCCGTCCGACGAAGAGAAAAAGCGGGCCATGGTAGGCAAGGCAGGGAGGTACAGATCGATGGACAGCGGAACAAAGGCGTTCAAAAAGGCCAAAAAGGCGATGAGAGCCTTTTCACCGAAGCGAAAAACTTCACGGGAAGGTTCGGTGCCCTGGCTCATGGTAAAAAATCGCAGCGTGCTCTGAGGATTATCTGATCAAAGGTGCAAGGCCGTACTCTGCGCACCTTGCGGCAAAAGCGTCAATATCTTCCGTGCTCAAGGGGTACAGACCTTTTTCGCGCATGGCAACGTCCAGCCTGGCCCGCTGCAGATACCAGGGGGAGTCTTTCACCAGCCCGGCCATGGCTTCCAACTGTTCCTCGCCGACAAAGGGCGAAACGCAGGTGGTACGAAATTCGTGGGCCACGCCGCTTGCGCGAAGCAGCGCCGCGGTACTCTCAAGCCCTTCGCCCGCGCCTTTTTGCCCGCTGAACGCCGGGTAATACGCG
Source organism: Desulfovibrio sp. OttesenSCG-928-G15 (assembly GCA_030266525.1). Next base: position 1,981 of record JAJDIC010000178.1, read on the forward strand.
CCGGGGGCGCTTTTGCAATCCACAGCCACATAATCA
>JAJDIC010000018.1 GCA_030266525.1 Desulfovibrio sp. OttesenSCG-928-G15
CAAATTAATATCCATGCTTACGATTGTTTTACGTTAAATAAAAATACCGTTGACAATTGTTTTCCTAAATCGTAATATCTCTTCACCAAGGAGAGATTGCGATATGGACCCTATCGAACAGATCATTGATTTCCTAAACACTCCCCGCCCATTTTCGGCCCAAGGCGTTTCTTCTGTCCTGCAGAAACATGAGCTATGCAAGCTTACAGTTTCTTTTGGCGAGTCGGATAAAACTTTCGCTCTGGGTACCCGCAAAGAGATTTCATCTATGAGAGATGATGGCTTAGACATTGGGAATATTCTGAGGACTGCCCTTCATTCTTCCATTGAGCCTAAGTCTTATCTGGCAAGTGTCTTTGATAGCGCTGTGTTTTTTGACGATATAGACGAATCGAGCGGGGCAACTGGGGAAGAGCGATTTCTTGAAGCGTTCGGTCAGACGTTCACTTGGTTTGAGCAGTTTATGGCCAGCTGCGAAGCGGGCAAAATGAATGTGTCGGCCTTAAATAAATACAAGGCAACGCGCCACATTAGCTTTGCGTTCACCGCCCCACCAAACAATCCTATGAATCCGATGCTCACCCCCGATGAGATGGGTGAGCCATACGACGAACGCTTGGAAAGTGTTCTTCTTGTACGGTTTGTTTATCCTATCCTTTTTGGAAACAAGGGCCGAGAGCTTACAAAGATCAAGAGGTGCTTGTTTTGCGGAACGTACTTTTTGGCTAAACGTTTAAGCGCTACTTTCTGTAGCGATACATGCAGAGGGGGGTATCACTATCATGCTGGAAAGTAATAGAAAAAGACAGGGCTCACACCCGAAAATTGACAGTGCTGTGGCAAGGGTTGATGAATTTTTACGCCAGTGTAAGCAAACTGGATATTCGGGGAACATCACGCTGCTCTTACATTTTGGGAATGGCGTTCCGAGTGCCCTTGATATTTTGAGCGAAAGGGAACGAATCAAACTTTAACTGAAACTTTCAATATCCCCGGTTCTTGAACCGCGCATAACAGCGCTTCTTTCACCCCGGCAACAAGATGTCTCTTTTGGATGTCTGTTGCCGGGGTTTTTATTTTTGGAGGTAATTCTCATGACAAATGTTGTTATTGAAAATCTTCGTTCAACTCTCCCAGTGGTTTTTACGCGCAAAACCATCTGCGCAAACCTTGGCGGACTCTTGGCTGTCGGAACACTGGCAAACTTGGATTCACAGGGTAAGGGGCCTGGCGGTGTCCGGGCCGGAAAAAGCGTAGTGTACGAAAAGGAGGTCTTCCTAAGCTGGTTGGAAAATAGAATGACCGGAGGCCAGCAGTGAACGGCCTTCAACGAAAAAGCCCCTGCCCGTGCGTCAACACGGCTGGGGCTCAAAAGCACGAAAATGGTCAGGTTTCGTTCACAAATGATTACCCTGATTTTGCCCCAATGGTCAAGCCAAGGTGCTTGCATTGCATATTTTTCAAGACTGTGAGGCTTGCTCGAGGCGTCCGGACGTTCTGCCGTTTGTCGGGCGAAAAAGTAGGGCCGGGCGAGGGGTGCCCATTTTATGACGGGGGGGAAACTGGTTTAATCGGCCTTCATAGCCTTCAAGTCCCGCTGGGAAGGGAGGCACTATGAGCGCTGCACGAAAGGTTTCATACGGTGTTTCCCTCGGCACCTTGGCTGCCTGTCGAACCTGCGGGTATTACCGCGAAATACCTTCAAAGGTGCGGTTGCGCCGTTTGTGCATGTGGTCGGGCGAAAAGCTGACCGCTGTTGCAGTGACCTTTGATTGTGCCGGATACCATGCCGGGGAATGGGGGGAGTTATGGGAAGTATAGAACATCCCACTTGGAAAGCCCAAGCCCTGTTCCTTGCGGAACAAGATATTCCTGTGTTCCCGACAAAAAACAAAAGACCGCTGACAACTCACGGCTATCTGGATGCCACCATCGATAAAAAACAGATTCAAGAATGGGGGGACCAGTGGCCCGATGCCGTACCGGGGATTCCCACCGGCGAGAAAGTAGGGTTCTTTGTTTTGGATGTGGACCGGCCAAAAAAAGATGGTGAACCGGACGGCCTCGACACGTTGCGCGACCTTACCGAGAAATATGGCTCACTGCCTTTTACTCGCAGCCAGATGACCCCCAGCGGCGGCGCGCACTACTTGTTCAAAATTCCCTCTGATGGTCGGGACATTCGCAATAGTGCCAAAAAGATAGCACCTGGCCTCGATATTCGGGGAAACGGGGGATATGTCTGCTTTTACGGTTTCAGCAATGATTTTGAAATTGCTGCCCCCCCACAGTTCATTCTCGACCTGATTGAGAACGCCAAGAAAAAAACGGAACCGGCCCCAAGTGCCTATACCCAGGCACCGCGCCTGTCCGGTTCATGGCGGGACAATCCATATATCAAGAAAGCCATTGAAGACGAACTTGCACGCATTTATTCCACACCTTCAGGTGGAAGAAGCGACATAGAAAACGAGGTTTCCTTCAATCTGGCCGGGTGGGTTGCCAGTGGCGTTCTTGGCGAAGGCGAGGCCCGCGACATGCTTCTTGACGCCGCGACTGCAAACGGCCACGTCCGTGATGACGGTATGGCGGCTGTACTCAAGACTATTGAATCAGGCATGAAGGCGGGCATGCAACATCCACGGGGAGTCCCGGAGTCGGAAAAACAAAAACCGGGAGAGTCCAATAGTACCCCTAAAACCAAAGCCACAGAAGAAGAAAAGGAAAGTCCTCAGTATGCAGCTGCAATGCGTACCTTGGATATGTTCGGCAGAGACAACCTTATATTCAGCCAGAGTGCGTTTTGGCTGTGGACCGGCAAAATATGGCGGCGTTGTGAAGAGCTTGAAATTCGTCAGAAAATTCAGCGGCAAGAGGCAAAAAGTAGTAAGCTCACGGCCAATTTTATCAATAGCACAACCGCACTGATTCAGAACGAAGTCTTTAAGCCAGAACACAAGTTTGATGTGGTTCGTCGTGACATTGCAGCCGCGAACGGAGTGCTGCACTGGACAGGCGAGAAATGGGAGTTGCAATCTCACGTTCGTGAACATTACCGCACTGCCTGCCTTCCTGTTGCCTATGAACCAGGCATGACGGCAGAACGCTTTTTACAGTTCATGGACGAAATATTTGATACCGACCCCGACAAGAAAGACAAGCAGTGCCTCTTATTGGAGGCAATCGGCTACAGTCTTCTTTCATCATGTGAATATGAAAAATTCATTTTGCTGATAGGTGCGGGAAGCAATGGCAAGTCAAAAATTATGGATGTTCTCACCGGCCTTGTCGGTTCATCCCACATATGCGCCGTCCAGCCTTCCCAGTTTACGAACCGCTTTCAGCGAGCGCACCTTCGCGGAAAACTTGTAAACCTTGTTACCGAGCTTGCCCAGGGCGCTGAAATTGCCGACGCGGAATTGAAGGCAATCAGTAGCGGCGAATTGATTACCGCAGAACACAAGCTCAAGCCACCTTTCGATTTTCACCCCTTCTGCACTTGCTGGTTTGGCTCAAACCACCTTCCTCATACAAGGGATTTTTCCCAAGCCCTTTTCAGGCGGGCAATAGTGATTCCTTTTAACCGCGTTTTTACTGAGGAAGAGCAAGATAAGCACCTCAAAGAAAAGCTCTTGGCTGAACTGCCGGGAATTTTGAACCTGGCCCTTGAGGCTCTAGCCAATCTTTTCAAACGCGGAATGTTCACGAAAACCACCTCTTGTGAAGCGGCAAAAGCAGAATGGCGTGTTGAGGCCGACCAGGTGGCACAGTTTATTGAAGAGCGATGTGACAGGAAGGCCGGGGCATGGGAAACCTCTGCAAAGCTCTATGAGTCATACCGAGAGTGGGCAGGCCATGCAGGAATACACAAGACGCTCAATAAAAAGAACTTTGGCACAAGGATGATCGGTTTGGGGGCCCAGTCCGGTAGGGGGGCAGGGGGGCACCGTGTTTTGTATGGATACCAGGTTGTTTAGTGACGTGAGTGACGTGACAGTGACGCGAGAAAAAATGTCACGTCACTGTATAACTATGTAATATTACAGATGATACCCGGAATAGTGACGTGAGTGACGCATTTTTTAATTCTTTACGCGCAAGGGGAATATATATGTCTTTATTTTTAAAAAAAGAAAAAGTGAGAGAATGTAGAAAGTCACGTCACTCACGTCACTCACGTCACTATTTTTTATCCTTCATGGACAGATAGCGGGAGGAACCGTGAAAATCATCATTGATAGCCGAGAACAAGCGCCCTACCAGTTCAGCCGGTATCCTGACGTGACAGTTCAGGCGGCCACATTGGTCACAGGCGATTACAGCTTGCATGGCCTGCAAGACCGCATTGGCCTTGAGCGCAAAACCCTTGATGACCTTGCCGGGACATTGACCAAGGGCAGGGACCGCTTTCAACGCGAATGCGAGCGCGGGCGTGGCCTGGAATACTTCGGCCTGATTATCGAGGCCAGCATGGAAGACGTTCGGAATCACAACTACCGCTCACAAATGACCCCGCAGAGCCTTTTGCAAACCCTGGCTACATATTCCGTTCGGTATGGTCTGCATGTGCATTGGTGCGGCAACCGGGCAGGCGGCGAGTACATGGTTTATTCGCTTCTGCAAAAGTATCTGCGAGAGGCTGAAACGCGCTTGAAGCGCATCGTCACGGCACATGGGGAGGTGGCGTGATGGCCTGCCGCTTATGGGAAATCAGCGAAAACCTGCACCGGGCTGAGTTGTCGGCGTTGGAGCGGGACAAGTTGGTTGCTGAGTGGTGTCGGTTGACCGGGCAACAGGTGCGTCAGGTTGACGCACCTTCCGGTGGCGCACAGCCGAAAGAGCAAGGAATACGCGAAACATCCCGCCAGTTAGGATTATCTGAACCTGACGTGCGCCGCGCCGTCAAGGTCGCCTCCCTTACCACCGGAAACGCGAGCTTAACCTTTAACATAATAGGAGAATTGAGATGACCACAGAACTGCATGAACTCTTCAAAACGGCACAGGACTATTACCGTAGCAACGGTTTCGACCTGGACGATCCGGACGCGAAAACGCGTGAGGACTATTGGCACAATTGCTTAGCGTTGGCGGTAGACGACCTCAGCGGCCTTTCCGCGTTTGAAAAACTGCATAAGTTTTCCCGATGCGTCAGGAGCATTGAGGAAGGCATAGCCAACCTGAAAAACAGCAAAAAGGAGCAATAAAAATGGCGACACAAAACCGTAATATCGTTGACCCTGGGAAGTTTTTTGTTGAGCAGGCAGTAGCCCGCACGGCTGAGATGGAAAGTAAGATGTCCGTGGCCGACAACTGGGACCGGGTTGTTCGGGAGGAACCACAGCAAATATTCACAGCCCCGCAAGCGGCAAAAATACTTAAGGAGAAGTCACTTGAAAAAGCATCTGGGGAAGAAGAATCCGAGGGTGCGCGGGTGTTGGCTCTATGGAAACATAAGGGGTTGCTCTCATGCCAATAAAGATTCAGTCGCGCCCTATAGGCGATAACGAGGCAAGGGCTGGGGAAATCTATCGCTATTTCCGCGATTCAAACATGCTCTTCATGGGGCGCGATAAGAAGATGGAAAAAGGTAAACTTCTTCGTTTGGCTGAGGAAAAAGCCCTCAAGGATATTGAGTCCCTGATGCGCCGAAGCGGCCAATAGAACCACATTGGAGATTGCAATATGAGTACGCGAAAAAACGCTACAGCTACGCGGGGGCGACCTTTCCCAAAAGGGAACCCAGGCAGACCGTCAGGCTCGTTAAACAAGGCGACATTGGCCGCTATGGCGTTGCTTGACGGCGAGGCCGAGGTGTTGACGCGCAAGGCCGTGGAATTGGCGTTGGAGGGCCATTTCCCGGCCCTGAAACTCTGCCTTGAACGTCTGGTGCCAATCCGGAAGGAGAGGCCCTTGGATGTGGTCTTGCCTGAATTTGCCGGGGTTGACTCTCTGCCGAAACTGACGGCGGCATTAATTGAGGCCGTGGGGGCCGGAGAGTTAACCGCCGGGGAAGCGGGGGCGTTGTCCACCTTGGTAACCAATCATGGCAAGGCGCTTGAATTGATGGAACTTGAAAAGCGTATAGCTGTGCTTGAAAATCGAAAACCGTAACAATTTAACAGATGGAGAAAATACAATGCAATCCTTTGGTTCTTTTGACGAGAGGGAAGATAGGGTGCCCGGCATGGGCGAAGATTACGATTTGGCCTTTGCCGAGGATATGGAAATCGATGAAAAATTGCTCGCCAGTTTTAAAAAGACAGCGCGGGAGCTTGGTATACCTCATGGAAAAGCGCAGAAGCTTGCTGATATGTACGCCGAACGGATCGCGGAATCCATGCAGGAGTCTGACGCTGCAATGGCGGGGGCAAAGAAAAAATGGGAATCCACGATTATGTCCCGTCCTGGATTCAGACAGGAATTGCCTGCTGCTCAAAAGGTGCTGAAAGAATACGGCAACGACGAACTTCCCGATCTCCTGCGACAGTCTCTGTTGGGTTCGCATCCGGCCTTTTTTGATTTCATGGTGAAGGTTGCCGGAGCAATCAAAAGCTCAAGCATGGGGGCTTCTTCAACGTCACCGGCTCAGCGAGGCGTTTCCTTGGCTGACAAACTATGGCCGGACAAACCAGCCGCCAAGCCCAGAAGTGGCGGCAAAACGGCTGCTGACCGCATGTGGCCGGATATGGAGTGGTTGAAATGAATAGCCTGAAAAAACGGATAGAACGGTTAGAGGTAGGGTTCGGCCCCGGTGTGAACTTCTTATTTGTAGATAGGACAGAATCGGGCCGATTCGTTGATGACAAAACAGGAAAGAGTCACGGTACTGTGGATGAACTTCTTGCAGCAAAGAGGCTGTGCTCGGAAGGTGTTACCGTAATTCATTGGGAGGTGGGGGTATGAATAGTCTAAGTCGTCGCGTGGGCAAGCTGGAAGATGAGCGCCTTCCTGATGCAGAGTCGTTGCAGCGGGAGGCGGAACTCTTCCAAGCCCTTGAGAGGGCACGCCAGAGAGTAAAAGCAGTGAGGCCGGACTATGAATTTAGCAATGAACCACTTGGGCCTCCTCCGCTTCTCCCGAATGGAACGTTTGACCTGGGTGCGGCCTTGGAGCGAGGACGGCGGCGGGCACTGGCTCGGCTTCACTCGCATTGACGTCTTCACCGTCGCGTATTAGTATTGGCTTATCACCCCGAGGACTCCGGGAGTGCTGAGAGAAAGGCACCCCGGTAGTATCCGATGAGACGGCAGCAAACCGTGGATTCGTGGACTTCTCGGGGCTTTTCTTTTTAGGTGGGTTTGGCAAGCGGTATTAAAATCATGAACAGACGGAAATAAAAAACCTTGATGCGCTTGTATCAACATCCGGGGCTATCCCAAAAGGGAAAAAGCAGTCCGGGGCGCACCAAGGTCTTTTAATGAATATAGTCCGCAAACACCTCGGCGTCAACGCCGCTTCTCCGTCCGGGAAGAACCAGATTTCCTATTCGCCTTGATGCTCTTCATAAAGCTTCTTCGTCTTCACGCCGAGCGCCGTGACTCTCAGAACCCGATACGACGCTTTTCCGTTTCCTGAGGCGTGACGAGTTGCCGCAGGGCATCAAGAATCATGCTTATGTCGCTGTCGTGGCGACTGACGGTGCTTTCCAGCTCCATCAGTTTGGCGGCAAGCTCCTGATAGGCCGGAACAGTCTGTCGCATCCAGACGAAGGCCCGGATGATCAAACGGCTTACCTCAACCGCTCTCGGCGAATTCAACACACTTGAAAGCATCAGTGCGCCATGTTCCGTGAAGGCGTATGGCGCGAAACGCCTACCGCCACGGCCCTTGTTTGAAATGCCAAATTGGCATCTCAAAGATTCCCACTCTTCGCCGGAAAGCTGAAAGGTGAAATCCTCAAACCGTTCCTGGTTGCGTTTCATTGCCCTGACCAACGCGCCTGTCTCTACCCCGTATAGCACGGCAAGGTCAGAATCCAGCATGACCCGTTGCCCGCGAAACTCAACAATACGATGCACAACGGTTTCCAGGGACAATGCCACATCATTTGTCATGGCGGGGTTCCTCGCTTTTTTCTTCATAAAGCCTTTTTGTCTTAACCCCCAGCGCCGCGCCGATTTTGGCGAGAGTGCCAAGTTCGCACCTATGAATGGTGTCGCCAGAGATAGCGCGTTGTATGGTTGCGATGGATAGTCCTGTTTCATCGCGCAATGCCCTTACTGTTTTCTTTTTTTTATCCATTAACGCCCTTATATTACTTGTAAACATAGATTTTCTCCGCGCTATTTGTGTTCTCTTATAAAAGAACATATTGACTGTTATTGTTCTTGTATAGTAGAACATAAGCAGAGAGGACGCAATATGTAAACAGCCCGGCAGGAAAGGTGAGATTTTCCAAGCCGGGCCTAACCACAACGCAACCCCAGGAGGTTGAATCATGGCTGAACAATCGGTAACAGCGAAAGAACTATGGCGCAAGCTCCAAGACAAAATGTATATTGCCAACTCCAGAAAGCACCATGCACCACAAGACGGAAACTTTCCTCCGCTGGGGGATACACGCATTCACCGCAACAAAGCGCACAACCTCGCTGTTGCCGAACTCGAAAGCATCAACGGCTTGATGAATGAGGCCCGAATTCGCATGTGGCGCCTGCATGTACAAATAATGATGTCAGGCTGCACACCCGGCGGCTATAGCTGGAAACAGCAAGGCTTGGTTGATACAATCCTCCGCACCCTCAAGCCCGCCACAAACGGCCTGTACTACTCCATAGAGACAATGAAGGAAGCACAAAGCGTGTTGGCCGACACCTTACTTCTCATGGAAGCACTGTACGGGAACGAGGATGTTGCAACCCTCGAATAGTTTCAGCCTTCCCACCGCCCCATCCATGCCCCTGCCAGAAAGAACCCCTAGCAGCACGGGGCAGAGTTTGATAGATATCGCGAATCGACGCGAAAAGGAGATAGGAATGGAAAGCGTAGAACCACTTGCAGTTCCCAGTAGAAGCGCTATCCGAAAAGCGGGTGACATTTTGAGGTCGCGGGAACCATCCCCAAAAGAGTATCTAGAGGCTATTTCTCTTCTCTCACATTGGCGTTCCCTTTACTCATACCCGATAAATACGTTTCAAGCATACCTGCGAGCAAAAATAAAAAGGAATAAATATTCTTCAGCAATTGTCGCTCAGAGACTGAAGCGGATGCCGTCCATTGTGAACAAACTGCAACGTTTCCCAAGTATGCAGTTAGACAGAATGCAGGATATTGGCGGCCTCCGGGTTGTTTTAAAAAACATTAGTGAAGTCTTTGAGCTTCACGAAAGTATACTTGGCTCAAAAAGGTTTGAGCATACCCCGGAAATGCCTCCACGGGATTATATCAAGATCCCGAAAGACGATGGGTACAGGAGCTTGCATCAGGTTTTTAAGTATGCAAACAAAAAGCATCCGGAGCTAAACGGGCTTCGCATTGAACTTCAAATAAGAACACTGCTTCAACACTCATGGGCCACCGCCGTTGAAACATTAGGGATTGTGGAAAAGTCCTCCTTCAAAACGGGTGAAGGCGGTGAGCAGTTTAAACGCTTTTTCAAGGTGAGCAGCGCGTTATTTTCCATGGATGAAGGAACTTCCGTTCTTGCCGAGTTAAAAAATGAAAGTCGTGAACAACTGATACAGGAGTTGAACGAAATCGAAAACGCGCTGCAAGTCTCGTCAAAGCTTAAAGGGCTTACTATTTCCGCAAAACATATTGAGCAGACTTCACTACATTTCGCCGGATACCACTTGATGGAACTTGACATTGAAAAAGGAAGAATTTCTCTGATTCCGTTCCTTGAAAAGCAACTTGATTCTGCAGAAGACCTATACAGAGCGCGGGAACAGGCCACTAGGGACAACCCGAATATTTCTGTAGTATTGATTTCGGCAGGCAACGTTAAGGACATTAAAAAAGCGTATCCTAACTACTTTCTTGATACAAACGGCTTTCTTAAAAACCTAAATAGAATTTGTGGCAAACAATAGCCTCAAGCGATCAATTCCCTATATACCCATGCCCCTGCCTTCACTGGTGGGGGCATTTTGCTTTCAGATAGTTGCCCGGTAAAAAAGAAATGCCCCCGCGTCCCCCGCTCCACGGAATCCACAAAGGGGCCGGCGCGCGAGCGGGGATACAACTGCCGAACCTTTCGATCCTTCCGGCAGGGGCGAGGGCAAACAAGCTTCTGAAGCTGGGTCTATAATAAGCCGCGAAAAGGGCGAGGTCAATTTACTTATTAGTCTGAGCGAAGCGTGGGGCAGGGGGGGGTGAATCCGTTTCATCCCCTTTCGCATTTTTTGAGGGGCATCATTAATAATGATGATATGGCTTGATAGCGGGATAAGAGCGGGATAAAACGATAGAAAAAGAAAAAGGGCTTACAGTGTTTTTCTGTAAACCCCTGATATTTCTGGTGGGCCATCAGGGACTCGAACCCCGAACCAACTGATTAAGAGTCAGCTGCTCTACCAATTGAGCTAATGACCCGAAGGCGAATGTTTGTTTAAGCAGATGCGACGGAGAAGTCAAGAAAGAATCGGTTTTTTTTGAAGGAAAAAATATAAAAAAAAATCTAGACTTTTTAATGAAAAACGGCGATATTTCTTTTGCCGTTACATGATAAATGGCGTATGACTCTGTTGAGCGGCAAGAGCTTTTTTCTTTTCATAGTACGACGAATCTCTCGTAACACAGTACTGATGCAACCCTTTTTCAGGTTTCAGCATGCGATTTTGGTTGCTTTCTTTTATAATGCTCCTCATGCTTTCCGGGCAGGCCAGCGCCTTTCTGGATGGTCCTAATTGTGCCGTCTATTGGAAAGCCTATTCGCTTAAATCGCAAGAGGGAAATATTGTTTCCCCTGCCTCCGGTAAAACTTCCAAGGGCAACAGGGTATTGCTGGCCCTTACCGTCATGCCCCCCTCGGGGCAATACCTTTATGGCCCGGATAGTACCGAAGGGCTGCCCACGATGGTGGATGTGGAGTATGCCAAGCTTGCTACCTACCCCATGTCCAAGATGCAGTCCAAAGATATTGTCGCTGCGCTGGAAAAGGGCAAGACGCTTGCTCCTGTCAGAAACCCGGAGCCGGTGTTAAAAAGTGACAGCGCCTTTTCTTCATATTCCCTGCCGGGGAGTGAAGGTTCCAACCCACATATTTTTCCCGGCCCGGCTACTTTTTGGGCTGAACTTCCCGTTGTGGACGGCCTTGGCGGCCTTGCGGCGCGTGTTACCGTAAGCGGCTTGCTTTGCTCCGCAACCAGTTGCATGCCGGCCCTCGGGGAGCTTGACCTTTCTTTCTCTGCTACTGAAATGGCCGCTTTTCCTGCTGCCAGCGGTGAAACATGGTGGGCCGCCTTGCAAACAGGGGAGAGCGTTCTCGTGCCGCCTCCTGACGAAGCTTACGCGCAGGAGTTTTATCCAAAGTCTGACCCCGCGCCGTTTACTTCTAGCAAAAAAGTGGAAGCAGCTACAAAAGGCGATGATGAAAACATCGTACCCGAAGCCTTGCTTGCCTCCATTCAACCTTCGTTTTTCAACCCTTCTCTGGAAGTGGAATTCCTTGGCCAGGCGCTTTTCTTCGGTATTATCGCAGGAATGCTGCTCAATTTGATGCCCTGCGTTTTGCCGGTAGTCAGCCTTAAATTTACCGCGCTTCTGGCTGTCAGCTCCATGGAAGACAAAAAACATCAGGCCAGGGCTTTTAGGATACATTGCCTTATTTTTGCCGCAGGCATTCTTGTCTGGTTTGGTATAATGGCCCTTTTTATCGGTGTTGCGGGCTGGGCCTGGGGCGAGGTGTTTCAACAGCCGATGATTATTGTCGGCCTGGGCCTGGTACTTTTTGTGCTTGGCCTGAGTCTTTTCGGGGTATTTCCGCTACCCATCTTTGACCTGAAAGTTACCAGCAACAGCCACCCTCACTGGCAGGCCTTTGGCAGCGGCCTTCTTGCCACTCTTCTTGCTACCCCCTGCAGCGGGCCGCTTCTGGGCGGCGTATTGGCCTGGGCCATTCGCCAGCCCTTGCCGGTGTTGATACTGACCGTTTCCAGTGTTGGGGTGGGTATGGCCATGCCGTATTTTGTCATGGCCTATTGCCCGAGACTTGTGCATCTCTTGCCCCGCCCCGGGGTGTGGACACTTAGACTGGAACAGTTGCTCGGCTTTTTCCTCATGGGTACGGTGGTATACCTTGCCACGCTGTTGCCGGGGGAGTGGCTTCCCGCTTTTCTGTTCAACCTTACAGCCGTTGCTTTCGCCTGCTGGCTATGGGGGCAGATTGGCAGCCTTAACGCAAGCCGTACAACGCGTTTTGTCGCCCGTCTGGCGGCAGTCAGTGTTGTGTTGCTGGCTGTGTGGTGGGGGCGCTATTCTCTGCATCAGGACAGTGAGTGGGAAAGCTTTGACCCGCAGGCTTTCAGCGAAATGATCGGTAAACAGCCCCTTTTGCTGGAATTTACGGCAGACTGGTGCCCAAGCTGCAAAGCCCTGGAATATACCACCCTGAACAAGAAACGCATGGCCGATTTGCGTCGCCGGTATAATATTCGGGCTATTCGCGTAGATCTTACCCGCGAAGATGCCGTTGGCAAAAGCCTGTTAAAGGCGCTGGACAGTTCCAGCATTCCGGTAATCGCACTTTTTCCGGTGGGGGAAAATTCCCGCCAACCGCTTGTTTTGCGTGACATCGTTACCCCCTCGCAACTCGAAGCCGCCGCTTCAAAAATGTTTGACGACACACGCTTTGAAAACCTCAAGCTACACTTGTCAACTCGGACAGCCTGCTATATACCTAATACATCAACCGATGACGCATTTTAGAGGGAACTCTGGCAATATTTCCAGTATACTTCTCATCTGACGCGAGGCCGGGGCCATGTCCAATTTTCCTTATCCCATAAGCCAGTTAAACACTGTTGACGCGGTGATGACAAACACCATCACCGATCTTGCCAACGTGAATACCGACGGCTTTACCGCCAGCCGCATTATTATGCAGAGCGGGCCTTTTCGGGATGAGGGGGTTCGGGTTGGCGCTCTTTTTCGTGATATGTTCCCCGGCCCAGCCATAATTAACCACCTTGCTGAAAACGATTTGCGTGATGTGGTTGACGTGGCTGCCGCCGGAATGCGCATCAGTGAGCAAAACTACGATACCTCTGTCGCGCAGGATGTGGACAGGCTTGCAGAAGCCAATACCTGGGACGCCTGGAGAGCGCATAACTATCGCGACGGCGCAGACGCCCAGGCAACCATTGACGGCACCGTGCTCGGTTTTAATCGGGATATCGGCCAGGAATTTTCAACGTACCTTACATCTGACACGGCCTACACAACCAGCGCGGCAAATATCCGGGCATGGGACGACTTTACCGGCTCAATTTTTAATGTGAAGGTCTAGGGAACCGCTGGTTACATACAAATGTACAGCAAAATAGTACAACGCGTATTGCTATAAAAACATTTCTCCTCTTATAAATCAAACCGCCCCCTGCTGCTCACAACAGGGGGCGGTTTTTATTTGGCAATTCGCTTACTATTGCGCAGCGACTTTCGCCCTGGCGGTCCGAACTTCTGATATACAGGTCTGGTTTCTGCCAGACTGTTTGGCCTTGTATAGGGCGCTGTCTGCCTCACACAAGAGGGCTTGCTTGTTTTTGTCCGTTCCGGATTTCATGGTGGCAATGCCGAGGCTGACTGTGACTTGCAGGTTCAGGCCGTTCCCTGCATGAAACAGGTTTTTTTCAAAGGCAGTGCGAATACGTTCGGCAATGTGGACGGCTTTTTTCTGCTCTGTATAGGGCAGAATAATGGCAAACTCCTCGCCGCCGTATCGTGCGCAGTAGTCGATGTTTCTTATGCATTCAGCGATAATTTTGCCGGATTCCTTCAGAACGATATCACCCACATGGTGCCCGTAGGTATCGTTAACGGCCTTAAAATGGTCGATATCCAGCAAGACGAGGGAAAATGTCTGACCATGACGGGCAAAGCGCTGCATTTCCTTGGCAATAAAGGTTTCAAAGTGACGGCGGCTGTGCACCTTGGTCAGGGCATCGTAATCCGCATACATCTGCATCAACTGGAAACGCAGGGCGTTTTTAACGCTGACAGCAAAGGCACGCATGGCAGAGTCAAGCGCCACCGCCTGATCTCGGCCCAAATGTTTTTCCATGGTGGTGGAAAGCAGCAGCAAGCCAAGTTGCTCTTTGCCACAGAAAAGAGGCACGGAAATAACCGCATCATCTTCTGGCGAACTGGGGATAATGGTCTTCCCGAAGGAGTGCAGGTTCAGGTGGTTTACTTGTGTGCAGCCAATGGGCAGTTTCAAGACTTTACGGCTGTGTTCAAGCAGTGTTTCCCGCCAGGCCTGGTGTTGGGGACTGCCTTCCGGAGCGCTGATATACATGGTTACTGTGGGCGTGACGCTTTGCTCAAGGTCCCAGAAAACGGCATGCATGGAGCGCATGGGAATCAGCTGTTCCATGCTTTCAAAGGCATTTTGCAAAAGACCGGTCAGTTCCAGGCTTTCTGTAGAGTTTGACAGAAAATTGACAAGAAAGCTCATGATATCATGTTTTCTTTCCAACAGTTCGCGCTCAAGCAGAATTTCTCTGGTCATGCATTGCATATCGTGTTGCAGGGCATATGATTCCAGAGCCTTGCGCATAATGTCGGAAATGCGCTCGCGCGACATGGGGTGACGAAGAAAGTCTGAAAAGCCCTGGTCGCAGGCCTGCTCAAAATCTTCCAGAGTATACGAGGGACGCAAAACAAGAACTTTGGGCACCAAGGCAATAAAGTCGGCAATTTCTTCCGGCAGATTTTTGATCCGTTCGCCGACGCTTGAAGATATCCACATGATGAAAGGTGGAGAAGCCGTGCGCACGGACAGGTTTAAAAGGTCTTTGCGGGTAAGCGCTGTTAATTCATGCTCATCGCCAAGGGCTTGTCGCAGTAGCTCTATTTCCATATCGGACAGGCCGAAGCACCAGCTTTGTGTCAGAAATTGCTTTTGTAACACGGTAATCCCCCCTTCGGGATATAAGACAGAAAGTAATACCGGGGAGTCAATTTTTTCCCGGTAAGCTCTTCGCTTGTCTTATTTATGCAAAAAACATACCGCATGGCAGGGGGGATGACAGAAGCTATGGGAGGAGGCAAAAGGCAGAGGCAGTAGGACATCAGAAAGCATTATGAGTCGGCAACAACCAGCGCTTCACACCGAAGTTCGCGCAGGCGCTTTCCTGAAAACTCCCCCTTGTTTCTCAAAGAATGGGGAAGCGTGACCTCCAAAATACAGTGCAAGTCGCGCTGCATCACCGCGGGTAGCTCATGTCTGCCGGAGTCGGCTGCGCACAGCAAGCTGAAGGGGGTGAGAAGCCGGTTATTGGCTAACAACAGTATAAGGTCTACCCTGGTTCCCGGCCGTAGCGAGAAATAGGTACCGCCTTTCATATGTTCCCGAGCCGCCAGCAAGCCGGCTTTTATGAACCGCTTGGGCATTGCCAGCCGCTCGCCAAGAGCCAGGGCCATGGCAGCCCCCCGGTCTTCATGCCCTATGTGCTTTGGTAATAGCTCGGAAGGCGTCGTGCTTTTTCCCAAATCATGGCAAAGGGCCATCCAGACGGCTAGTTGCCTGTCTTCTTCTTTTTCTTTGCCGGCCATGTGGGCGACGGCGTTCATAATGTTTGCCGTGTGGGAAAGGACGGTTTCATTCCCGTGGTATTTTTGCGGACCTGCGGGGATATGTGCGGCCCGTGCAAATTCCGCAAACCAGAAGTCCAGGCAACCGCCCTCGTGCAATAGTTCCACAAACTTCCCCGGAGTTCTTCCCCGGCAGGCTTTTAAAACTTCCCCGGCAATGCGTTCCGCCGCGATATCCTCCAGCTTTGCCCGTTTGACTGCACGCATCTGTGCCAGCGTGTCTTCATGTACACAAAGCCCCTGCAAGGTTGCGGCAAAACGTGCTGCCCGAAAGGCCCTTGCAGGGTCATCGTGGATGGCGCTTGCCGAAGCGGGCCGCAGTGTTTTACTTTTCAGGTCAGCAAGCGTTTGGGGCAGACAGTGCAAGATCCCCGTATCCGACAGAAGCAGGGCGTTTATGGTAAAGTCGCGCTTGAGCAAATTTTCTTGAAAACGCGATTTGCTATGTGGGGCAATGGAAACATTAGGAACCAGCGGGGTGTATTCCTGCCCGTGCAGCATATAGATGGGGAAAAGGCCACTTTTTGTCTTGCGAGCCTCAGGATTCATCTGTAAGAATTCTTCTTCAGGAATATCAAAAACAAAATCCGCGTCTTGGACAGTATACCCCAACAGCAGATCCCGTATAACGCCCCCTGCGGCATAGCAATGCATCATCCACCTCTCGGCCTTTTTACGGCAAAATGATTCTGCGTTTTTCCGCTTATTCCGGCAGCCTATGAAACCTGCCCCGGTTTGTCCAATGCTTATTCACGTATCACAAGGCCTATGCGGTTATGAGCATACCACCAACACCGCCTGCCACACTTGTGGCTCTTAATGCAGGCTTGCCCTGCCATGTGGATTGTCTGACCTGCGATGATATTCGGGGCAGCCATTCCCTTTTTGGCGAGTCCGGCGCAAGGCCAAAACCGCTTGGTCCCTGGAAGCCGGAGCATATCGCCCTTGACAGCTTTGAGCGCAGGGCAGAGGCCTATAAGCGGGCGATGGTTTTGTGGAAGTGTGAAAAACCCTTTGCCGCAGAACCGACGGCCATTGCCGAGGCCATGCGGGAAGATTCGGTCGGCCTGGATGTTCCGGCCACAACCTTTATTGCCGGAAAAGCCTCTTCGTCCTTTTCCGTTGCCTGGGCCCTGGTTCACGACGGGCTGCTGCCGGAATGGGGCGCTGTTCTTTGTTCCTGCCAGGAAGATGGTCGGGGGCAACTGCGCCGCCCCTGGCATTCGCCCAGAGGAAACCTGTATGTGACGTTTCGTCTGCCGGGCGTACCCGTGTTTTCCGGCGATACCGCCGCCCTGGCGGCAGGGTATATGATAGTAACAGCCCTGCGCTCACTGGGGTTTCCGGTTATGCTGAAATGGCCGAACGACCTTATTTTAGGCAGAAACGCAAAAATTGGCGGAATTCTTCTGGAAGAGCGCGAAAACGTTGTTCTGGCCGGTCTTGGCATTAACCTTTGCGAAGCTCCCTCCATGGCGGAAATGCGCGAAGCAACTGCCGTAAAACCGGGAATTTTGCTGGCCGGACACTGTATGCAACCCAGTCCGGGGCTTTTCAAGGAAGAAAACGAACCTCTGCCGCCCTTTGGTCTTTGGAGATTGCTGGCCAGACAGGCTGTGCTGTTTTACAAGCGTTCCATGCGGGGCAGGGAAGAACGTCAGTTGATGCTTGATATTGATTCTTTATTGGTGTGGAAGGATGAGGACGTACTGTTTTTTGAGCAGGATGACGCCCCTGTAAACGGTAGATGCGAAGGGCTCGGACCTGGCGGAGGTATCATGCTGCGCCTGAATAACGGCGACAGGCAGGAGTTTTTTTCCGGCAGTTTGTCGCTTCCTTCGTAAATGCCGGGCAGCCGTGCCGCCCGCCACTTTTCCCATCCTCTTTTTTTGAAGGCCGCTTTGCTTTGAATGAGAATAAAAACGGAACATGAGTATGAAAACATTTGATGAAGTTGTCAGTGATTTGAAGGGAAAGGCCATTCTGGTAGCCAACCGGGGCATTCCGGCCAGGCGTATTTGCCGCTCCATCAGAGAGCGCTTTGACGCCGTGGCCGTTATGACCGCTACGGATATCGACAAAACCGCTCCGGCGGCGTCTTCGGCCCAGGAACTGTTGCTCCTTGGCTCTGACCCAAGGGCCTATCTGGATGTGAATGCTATTGTGCAGCTGGCCAAACAGCGTGATATCATAGCCATTCACCCCGGCTGGGGCTTTGCTTCGGAAGACGACTCTTTTCCGCGCATCTGTACGGAAGCCGGTCTGGTCTTTATCGGCTCCACGGCCGAGTCCATGCGCCTTCTTGGCAACAAGGTCCAGGTTCGTGCCCTGGCCAAAAAACTCAATATCCCGGTAGTTCCCGGTTCTGACGGCGCTGTGGACGTGCCCAGGGCGCGTGAAGCGGCCAAGGAAATCGGCTTTCCAATCATGCTCAAAGCCGAAGGCGGCGGCGGTGGTCGGGGTATTTTTGAAGTACACGACGAAAAAGACCTGGAAGACGCCTTTTTCAAGGCTTCCACCATGGCCCAGGCCTCCTTCGGCAACCCCAGGGTGTATGTGGAAAAGTTCCTTACCAAGGTACGCCACATCGAAATTCAGGTTATCGCGGATAAATACGGCAATATCTTCGCTTTTGACGAGCGTGATTGCAGTTTGCAGCGCAACAATCAGAAATTGATTGAGATAACTCCTTCCCCCTGGCCCATGATTACCGTGGAACTGCGTGAGCAACTCAAGGAATATTCCCGCGCGCTGGTTCGGGCTGTGGGCTATTACTCTTTGTGTACGGTGGAATTTCTGGTTACGGAAGAGGGCGTTCCCTATCTTATTGAAGTCAACACCCGCTTGCAGGTAGAGCACGGTATTACGGAATCGCGCTACGGCATTGATCTGGTTGAGGAACAGATTGCCATTGCCTTTGGCAGCAAGCTGCGCTTTTCCGAAGAAATACTGTACCCGACCAACGTGGCCATGCAAGTGCGCATCAACTGTGAAGATCCGCAAAAAGAGTTCTCTCCCAATGCCGGGTTGATAACCCGCTATGTTTCTCCCGGCGGCCCTGGCGTAAGGCTTGATTCCAACATGAGCGCGGGCTACGAGTTTCCCTCCAACTACGATTCCGCAGGCTCGCTCCTTATTGCCTATGGTCAGGACTGGCCCAAGGTTCTCGGTATCATGGAACGAGCTTTAAGCGAGTATATTATCGGCGGTCTGAAAACCACCATCCCATTTTTTCGCCAAGTGCTGATGCACCCTGATTTTTGTCGGGGCGACTGCGATACCCGGTTCATTGCCTCACACCCCGATCTGATGGACTATACGGATATTGCGCCCGAAGCCGAGCGCATTGCAAAGCTGGTCGCGGAAATATCAGGGCGGGGCTTCAACCCCTTTGTGCAACTCGGCGAATACCGCAACCGCGAAACCCCCCGGTTGCCCAGGTATGACATAGTACAGCCGGAAATTTCTTCCACCACCAGACGCCTGCCTTCGCCTTATCCCAGGGGAGATAAAAAGGCCTTGCTCACGTTTATCCGCGAGTCCGATTACGTTCACTTTTGCGATACGACCTGCCGGGACAATACGCAGTCAAACAGCGGCAACCGCTTCCGCCTTGCCGAAGACCTGCTGGTCATGCCCTATCTAGACAACTGCGGTTTTTTCTCGCTGGAAACGGGCGGCGGGGCG
Organism: Desulfovibrio sp. OttesenSCG-928-G15; assembly: GCA_030266525.1. Next base: position 19,443 of record JAJDIC010000018.1, read on the forward strand.
CATTTTCATGTAAACATGATGGCAAACATGACTTCGCCCTTTTTTGAAGCGCAGGAATTGAACCGGGTAGCGCCCAAAACGATGAAGCAGATTCTTATCCGCTCAACAAACGTGCTCGGCTACAAACCCCAGCCCAAAAACCTCATGCGCATTACGGCAGAAGCCATTTGCGAAGAGTATCATATTATTCGCTGCTTTGATTTCCTGAACCACATCGATAACATGAAACCCTTTGCCGAAGTGGCCTTGAATACGGAAGGGGTTGTGTTTCAACCGGCCATTTCCCTGACAGAAGGCCGCGGCTTCACAGTCAAGCACTACATGGGCGTGGCAGAAGCCATCATCAACCAGTCCGCCAACTTGCTCGGCCTGCCGCCGCAACAGGCCAGCAGCCTGATTATTCTCGGCCTCAAGGATATGGCGGGAAACTGTTCTCCGTCCTTCATGCGCGAGCTGGTAAAAGCCCTGCGCAAGAAGTGGCCGGAACTGGTTCTGCATTATCACAGGCATTACACTGACGGGCTTTTTGTCCCTGCTGTCGGCGAAGCCGCCAAGGCGGGTGCGCATATCGTCGATACCTCCCTTGGCGCAGGAATGCGCTGGTACGGGCAGGGCGAAGTGTTGTCTACCGCTGCCTATATGGAAAACGAGCTTGGTTTGAAAACGAACCTGAACAAGCGCATGGTTCGCGAAGGCAATTTCGTGCTCAAGCAGATTATGCCCTATTATGATCGTTACACTGCGCCATTTTTCCAGGGTATTGATTATGACGTGGTTACCCACGGCATGCCCGGCGGCGCAACCAGTTCTTCACAGGAAGGCGCACTCAAGCAAGGCTATATCCAGCTTTTGCCGCACATGCTGCGCTTCCTCGCAGGCACCCGGCAAATCGTGCTCTACCATGACGTGACCCCCGGTTCGCAGATAACCTGGAATACCGCGTTTCTGGCCATTACCTCAGCCTACAAGCGCGGTGGAGAGCAGGAAGTGGCCTACCTTCTGGAAGTCATGGACAATGTTACCCGGCACAAGGAAAAGGAAATCTCGCCGGAAATGAAGGAAGCGCGGCTTTCCTTGTATCAGGACTGCAACGATGCCTTCAGGGACCTTCTGCTTGGCAAGTTCGGCAAGCTTCCTCAAGGCTTCCCGCCGGACTGGGTGTATATGAGCGCTTTTGGCGCGGAATGGAAAAAAGCCATTGCATCGCGAACGCAGGAATCTCCTCTTGTCGCTTTGGAAGATGTGGATATTGACGCGGAAAAAGCCTCCCTGCGCACCTCCATTCACCGCGAGCCTACTGAAGATGAACTGCTGATGTACTTGAACCACCCCGGTGATGCCCTGAAAACCATCGAGTTCAAGCAAAAATTCGGCAATGCGAACAAACTCCCCCTGCCGGTCTGGTTCGAGGGCTTGAATATTGGCGAAGAACTTAACTTTACCGATTCCAGCGGCAAACCTCACCACCTGACCCTGATCAGGATTCAGAACCCGGACAATAACGGCGTAGCTGTTGTGCGCTACGTGCTTGATTCGGACATTCTCAGCTCTGAAGTGCAGGTTGCCCAGCCCGTTGCTTCCGGGGCGCGTTCCGGTGCCATGGCAGATCCTGCCAACGAATACCATATAGGTGCACCGAGTAACGGCGATTTGTGGGTCATGTATGTGAGCCCCGGCGACCTGGTCAGCAAGGGAGAGGAGCTGTTCAACATCTCCATCATGAAGCAGGAAAAGGCCGTGGTTTCGCCTATGGACGCCATGGTCAAACGGGTACTCAAAACGGCGGATTACCGCGAAAGCAAACAAATGGTTCCGGTAAGGGAAGGGGAGTTGATTGTGGAATTGACCCCGGTTCCACTTTTCTGCGCCAACCCGAAATGCGCCAAGGCACTGCCGACGGACAGTTTTGCTTTCTGCCCATACTGCGGCAAGAAGCAATAAAGGAACAAGCGGATCGGAGAACGTGCTGTTCTCCAGGCATGCCATGGAATTCACAGAACGAGTAATCATTCTGCAAGTAGGCAAGTTCAAGGAAGCGGACCTTTGGGTGCGCTTCCTTTCTCCTTCACGGGGGATGGTGTCTGCCTTTGCTTTTGGCGGAAGCCGCAGCAGAAGGCGCTTTATGGGCTGCCTGGATGTGTTCAATGAAATTTCCGTCAGGGTGGCTACGTCTTCGCGCTCATCCTATCTGGCTTTGCAGGAAGGGGTACTCATCAAGGGACTTGAGCGCCTGCGTAGCGACTGGTCGCGCTTTGGAATGGCCGTTAACTGCGCTCGCTTCCTGCAAAGTTTCGGCATTGGCCCGGAAGGGGCGAATACTGCGCTGGAACTTATGCGCGAGCTGCTCTTTTTGCTTGAACACGCGGAAGTTGTACCTGCCTTGCTGCCTGTTTTTTTCAGAATCAGGTTGGCCTACGACCATGGCTATGCCCTGCAAAGCAATAGCTGCTCCTTTTGTGGCAAGGTACTGAAAACCCCTGAAAACAGTGCCGCCCGGCTTGTTTTGCAAGAGGGGAGAATTGCCTGCGTCGCCTGCGCCGGTAAACGCGGCGGTCCCCAGTTGCCCCTTTGTACCGGAGCCCTGGAAATATTGGAATACATTACTCAATACGGGCCTTCCATGTGGACCGTGCTGCCGGAAAGAAATTCTCAGGCTTCGCGAGAACTTTCCCGGGCTGTTGACGGCTTTATCCAGTATCATGTGGGGATTATCTGGGACAAAGGCCGATTTGTAAGGCAATAAGGCAAACGCCGCCCTTTTCGGGGGGGGGTACGTCTTTCTATGCGGCCTTTTGCTGGCGGCTTTATCGCTCGCTTGGACGGAAATCATAAGCTGCTTTAATGGTATGAAATATCAGGAGTAAATGCCCGAATAGCGCCACACTTGCCAGATTGGGCGGGGTATGAGAAAAACCCTTTTTCAGCGCGGGTATGTACATACCTCGTTTTTCGCTTCACTTTGCAAACGGAGCTTGTAATGCATTTTCAGGATGTCATTTTAACGCTGCAAAATTTTTGGGCAACGCGTGGCTGCCTTGTGCAACAGCCCATGGATATTGAGTGCGGCGCGGGCACGTTCAACCCGGCAACCTTTCTTCGGGTAATCGGGCCGGAACCATGGAACGTGGCCTATGTGGAGCCTTCCCGCCGCCCGACAGACGGGCGCTACGGGGAAAACCCCAATCGGCTGCAACATTATTTCCAGTTTCAGGTTATTTTGAAGCCCTCGCCCGACAATGTGCTGGAACTCTACCTGGAAAGTCTGCGTGCCCTTGGTATTGACCCGGCAAAACACGATATCCGCTTTGTTGAAGACGACTGGGAGTCGCCCACCCTTGGCGCCTGGGGGCTTGGCTGGGAAGTGTGGCTTAACGGCATGGAAGTGACCCAGTTTACCTATTTCCAGCAGGTCGGCGGCATTGACCTTATGCCGGTCAGCGCGGAAATCACCTACGGCCTTGAGCGCCTTGTCATGTATCTGCAAGAAAAAGAGTCGGTGTACGACCTTTCATGGAACGACAAGGTTTCCTATGGCGCTTTGTACCATCAAAATGAGGTGGAGCAGTCGCGCCACAATTTTGAAGTAAGCGACCCGGAAATGCTGCTCAGGCATTTTGCGGATTTTGAAAAACAGGCCCTCAAGCTTGCCGGCGAAGGACTGCTCTGGCCTGCGTATGACTATGCTTTAAAATCTTCCCATACCTTCAACATGCTTGACGCCAGAGGGGCCATATCCATCACGGAGCGTACCGGTTATATTGGCCGGGTACGCAATATTGCCTCATCAGTGGCCAGGTTATATGCAGAACAACGCAAGGAAATGGGCTATCCGCTGTTGCCGAAATAATCCGGCAACCGGCTCTTTATGGCGCCCACTACTGATAGCCATATTTTTCTGAACTGCGAGTGGGGCGTATTTCGGCCAACCTGGCCGAAGCCTGTTGATAGACCGCTTCACGTGTATAAACATTCTTTACAAGGGAAATTCCATGTCCGCCTTTGTACTTGAAATAGGAACCGAAGAACTGCCCGCAAGGTTTCTGGCCAACTCGGAAAAAGAGCTGGCAGAGCGCTTCGCTGCAGCACTGAGCGCAGCGGGTTTAAGCTATTCCGGTATGACCACCTGCTCGACACCGCGCAGGCTGACCATATATTTCGCTGAAATGGCTGAGTCCGCCCTGACCAGGGAAGAGGTGGTCACAGGCCCGCCGGTAAAGGCCGCCTTTGATGTGGGCGGTCGCCCTACAAGAGCCGCGGAAGGCTTTGCCAAAACCCACGGGGTAGACCTTGAGTCCACCTTCACAGTGAAAACGGAAAAAGGGGAATACATAGCCGTGCGCAAAGTCATGGGCGGCGGTTCTGCGCTGTCCATCCTGACTTTGGCCTGTCCGGAGATTATTTCTTCCTTGCCTTTTCCCAAAAAAATGCACTGGGGAGCCGGAGAGTACACCTTTGCCCGCCCCATCCGCTGGATACTCGCGCTTCTGGGCGCTTCGGTAGTACCTTTTACCGTGGGCAACGTGCAGTCAGGCGTACAGACAAGCGGGCACCGCATCCATGGCCCCGGCCCTTTCCCTCTGGGCAATGCCGCTGAATATTTTGACGTTATCAGCGGCCCGTGCGCGATAACGGTAAAAGGTTCTGATCGCCGCAAGATGATTATGGAGCGGGGCGACTGCCTGGCCGGAGAAAAGAATGGCAAAGTCCTCTGGAAAGACTCTCTTCTGGATGAAGTACAAGGTCTGTGCGAACATCCCGTACCTCTTTTGGCGTCTTTTGATCCGGCATTTCTGGAGGTGCCCAGGCAGGTGCTTTTGACCAGCATGGAAAGCCATCAGAAGAGTTTCGGCATTGAGGGAGAAAACGGACGCCTTCTGCCATATTTCCTGACCGTGCTCAACATTTCCCCGCAGGAAGAATCGCTTGTCCGCAAAGGCTGGGAAAGAGTTCTCAGAGCAAGACTGGAAGACGCGCGCTTTTTCTGGAAAACAGACCTTGCCCACGGCAGCATGGATACCTGGCTGCAAGCGCTTGATTCTGTCATTTTTCTTGCTCCTGTCGGCAGTATGGGCGACAAAACCAAACGCATCGCTGAACTGTGCGGCTGGCTCAAAGAGCATGTGGGCACGGTTTCCGAACATCCAAGCATTCCCACCCGGGAAGAAGCGGTTCGAGCGGGCAGGTTGAGCAAAGCGGACCTTGTTTCTGAAATGGTCAAAGAGTTTGATACATTGCAAGGCGTTATGGGGGCCATTTACGCAAGGCGCTTTGGCGAGCCGGAAAACGTGGCCCTAGGCATCGCAGAACAATACCTTCCGGCAGGACCGGAAACCCCGGTGCCTTCTTCACTTTGCGGCGCGTTCGTTTCATTGGCGGACAAAGCTGACACGTTGGTAGGTTGCTTTGGCCTGGGCATGATTCCCACCGGCACGGCAGACCCGTATGCCCTTCGCCGCGCAGCTCTTGGCATTGCCCGCATTGCCCAGGAGAAGGGCCTTCGTTTCAGCGTGTCCGAACTGTTTGCAAAAGCGCTGGAAAACTATGGAGAGCGAAACTGGAAAATACTTCCCGACCAGGCCTTGCCCCGGCTACAGGAATTTTTCTCCCAGCGCCTGAAAAACCATTTCATCAGTTCCGGCGCAGAAACCCTTCTGGCGGAATCAACCCTTCTGGCAGGTTCTGACGATGTATGGGCAAGCTACGCCCGCCTGGAAGCGCTTATCGCCTTCAGTAAAACCGAAGATTTTGCTTCCAGCGTCCTGACCTTTAAGCGTACAGCCAATATTATCCGCAAGCAGGCCCAGGAAGAAGGAAACGAGCCGAGCGGAAATTTCAAAACAGAGCTTTTGCAGGACGAGGCCGAAAAGGCGCTGGCAGGAGAGCTGGAAAGACTTGGCCCGACCTTCGATGCCCTGTGGGAAGCAGACCGGTATACGGAAATGTTTGCGCTTCTCAGAGACTTGCGTCCCTACGTGGACGCCTTCTTTGAGCAGGTCATGGTCATGTGTGAGGATGAAACCTTGCGCAATAACAGACTGAACATTTTACAGTTCCTTGTATCAAAAATTGGCAGGCTGGCGGACTTCGCCGCTCTGCAAATATAAACGGCGGAGCAGATATGAGCATAGATGGCAAAAACAACGGGTTAAGCAGGCGCAGCTTTATCAAGTCTGCCGCAGCCGGAATGGGATTGGTTGCGGCGGCATCCATGCCCGCGATGCCTTCTGTTCTACAGGCAGATACGGTAAAAGGGCCGTGGAAAAAACAGGAATATACGCTGGTAGATGCGCATTTGCACTACCTGGACTTTATCCAGGGAACAGACGGCTTTGAACAGCTGGTCAAAAAGATGGATGAAGCGGGTGTTTCCCACGCGGTTTTGTTCGGCATGCCCATGGCCAAGCAGTGGGATGAAGGCGCGCCCAACAAACCCACCTATTACCTGAGCAACGATTCACGAGCCTATTACTTCAGCGCAACCGACTATATGCTGATGACCGACTACATGCGCCAGCCTGATGAAATCAAATCGCGATTTTTCCCTTTTGCGGCAGGAATAAACCCCAACGACAAATTTGCGGCCCAACATCTGCGCAAGGTTCTGGAAGATTTCCCCGGGGTTTTCTGTGGTATAGGCGAATTGATGAGCAGGCATGATGACCTGACCGCCCTGACCTATGGAGAGCCGCCAAGGGCCAACCATCCCGCCTTACTAAACGTGTATGACCTTGCAGCGGAATATTCCATGCCGGTGCTTATTCACCACAACATTGCCGGTTCATACATGAAAGAACCCATCTACCTTCAGGAAATGAAGGAGGGCCTTGCTCATAACAGGAATACGAATATCATCTGGGCCCATGTGGGCATTTCGCGTCGGGTGGAAATTCCCGCCCTGGATGTAATCGCAGACTCCATGTTGTCTGAAAACGCCAACCTGTATTTTGATATTTCCTGGGTCGTGTATGATGACTACATCAACAAGAACGAACAGAGCCTGGAAATTTGGGCAGCCCTGTTTGAAAAGCACCCCGGCAGATTCCTGATTGGCTCGGATAAGGTAGGACATTGGGCCACCTACCCGAATGAAATCACAAAATACCACGTCTTCCTCAAGCTGTTGAGTGAAGGCACCCGCCAGAAAGTCTGTGTGGAAAACATTCTCGGCCTGCTTGACGCAAGGCGCGAAGAGATGCGTAAGATAGCGTAAGGGGCTTGTTCCCTTTGCAGCAACGCCCGTTTTCCACATTCATTTTGCATCGCCCGCATACCCCTTGTGCGGGCGATGCGTTTTAGTGGTTCACGCCTTTCATATCAGCTTGCTACATAGACGCTAGGCACAAAGCTTGCATAAAAGCTGCGCTTATGGCATTATGTATTCGGAATTTATGAACGGCTTCCCGAAAAAAGGGGAGGCGGCCCTGCCAGGCGGGGAATATTTTCTCACTGCCTGTTTTCAAAGGAAAGGACGGTCAACACATGGCTCTTGAGTTACGGCAGCAACTCAAATTATCCCAGCAACTGGTAATGACCCCGCAGTTGCAGCAAGCTATCAAGCTGCTGCAACTTTCACGCGTGGAATTACTGGAAACTGTACAGCAGGAACTGCTGGAGAACCCCTTTCTTGAAGAAACCGTCGAAGAAACGCACAGCCCCGATGAAGAAAAAAGGACTCTGCGCGAAGAAGACAAGGACGCCTATTCCCAGGAAGCCGCCAAAAACGCGGACTGGGAAGACTATCTGGGGGATTTCTCCAGCACCTCACGCCAATCATCTGCCAGGGAGTTTGAAAGCGCCACGGATGATGGTTTAAGTTTTGAAAACAGATATTCCACCAAACCCACACTGGAAGGGCACCTGAACTGGCAGTTACGCCTTTCTTCTGCGCTTACGGAAGATCAGAAGTTTATCGGAGAGGCCATAATAGGCAACATCAGCTCATCCGGCTACCTTTCCGCTTCCCTGGAAGATATAGCCCGCCTTTCCGGCGCAAGCCTTGATGCGGTGCAAGCCGTCTTATCTGTTATCCAGCGCTTTGACCCCATTGGGGTCGCTTCAAGAACACCGCAGGAATGTTTGATGGTGCAACTTGAAGTTTTGAAGTATGACCGGGATCCCATACTGGTTTCTCTTGTCACAGAACACCTTGAAGACCTTGAAGCCAAACGCTACAAACCCATTTTACGAAAGTTCAAGTTAACTCCGGACGACTTGAAGGAATATCTGGATATCATTCAGTCGCTTGATCCGCTTCCCGGGGCCAGCTTCGGGGGTGGGGAGCCCACCTATGTTTCACCCGATGTTTTTGTTTACCGGCTGGATGACGAGTTTGTCATCGCCCTGAACGAAGACGGGTTGCCGCAACTGCACCTTTCATCCCTGTATGAAGACAGCCTGCAATCAGCCAATGAAACGGACAAAGACTACTTTCAGGAAAAAATACGTTCAGCCTCCTGGCTTATCAAAAGCCTGTACCAGAGGCAAAGAACGCTATATAAAGTTATGGAGAGCATAGTGCGCTTCCAGCAGGACTTTTTCCTGAACGGAGTTTCCGGCCTCAAACCGCTTATCCTGAAGGATATTGCCGACGATATCAGCATGCACGAATCTACGGTAAGCCGTATTACAACCAATAAGTATGCTGCAACTCCATATGGCGTATATGAGTTAAAGTTTTTCTTTAACAGCGCGCTGTCGCTTGATGATGGAACCGAGGTCGGCTCTGAAAGTGTGAAGGCGCTTATCAAGAAATATATTGCAGCAGAAGACCCCAAGTCTCCTTTAAGTGACGAGCGAATTGGCGAACTTTTGAAGGAAGACCTTAAAGTGAACATTGCGCGGCGCACTGTAGCCAAATACAGAACCGCGCTGGACATACCTTCTTCATCCAAACGCAGAACTTTTTTTTAAGGAACCCCGGTTTTTCACTATCTGTTGAGGAAAGAAGCGTTTATACTTGTCTCAGAATACTCACTACACGTTGCAATACCGGAGATGATTGTCCTCGCAACAACTTACCAAGTCGTTTTATTCCGGGAGGTTCTCATGAACATAGCTTTAACCTTTAAGAATTTCGATCCTTCAGACCATTTACGGCAGTATGCAAAACGCCGGTTTGAGAAACTCGGCCGTTTTCTGCACAAATCGGAAAATGTTGAAATGACTGCTGTGCTGACAGTTGATAAATTTCGCCATAAAGCGGACGTACAGCTTTCCGGCGATGGTGTGGCCATTTCTGCGGTTGAACAGTCGCAAGATATGTACGCAACGGTAGATATGGTGCTGGACAAGCTGGAAACCCAGCTTAAGAAACACGCCGAGCGGATGAAGGAAAAACGCCGCTCCGGTCGTGGCAGTGCGGATGCCGCCGCGGACGTATATGTCGGTGATGTACAAGACGCCGGCGATGCCCCGAAATACACCATTCAGGAAGAAACGGTTGAACCTAAACCCATGTTCCCCGAAGAAGCCGTATTACAGCTTGAGCAGCGTGATGATCCGGTGTTGCTCTTTTTGCATGGAGAAACCGACAGGCTCAACCTTATCTACAAACGCAAACAGGGCGTGTACAGCCTGATTGATTTAGGTTCGGTCGAATAAACAAAGCATTTGCCATGAATATAGCGGATATTCTTCCCGTGGATGCGATAGTGCCTGACATGAAGGCACTATCGCAAACCGGTGTCTTTGAGGAGCTTATTGCTCCTCTTGTCGCACTGCACCCTGACTTGCAGGACCAGGCTCTGGTCAAGGCCCTTTGTGAAAGAGAAATGCTGGGGTCTACTGCTATAGGTGAGGGAGTGGCCATTCCGCACGGCAAAGTGGCCGGGCTGGAGAATGTTTTACTGGCGGTCGGCAGAAGCATCACGGGGGTTGATTTTGATGCGCCGGATTCAAAGCCCTGTCAAATTTTTTTCCTCATACTGGCACCCGAGCATGGCGCGGGAATGCACCTGAAATTGCTGGCCCAGATAGCGAGAAGGGCGAAGGACCCTGTTTTTCGTTCGGAAATCATGCTTGCAAGCGGGGCGGACCAAATTCGCCATGCGTTCACGGCTCCCTGAACCGGAATTGTGCAGGCAATCCCCTGACACACTCCTGCATCACAGAACAACAGGTATTTGTATATGGCTGTTGAAAAAACACCCCCGGTAAGCGCCGCCGACAATGTTCCCGTTGTTGTGATTACCGGACTTTCCGGCTCCGGCAAGAGCACAGCGCTGGCGGTATTTGAAGACATGGGCTTTTTTACCGTAGATGGGTTGCCCGCCTTTTTCGCCCCGAAGCTTGCCGATATGGTGGCCCATCAGGATTTTTCCTATCGCGGCCTCGCCCTTGGCATGGATTTACGCCAGACAGATTTTGAACGAGAGTTGAATTCTGCCCTGATTTCTCTGCGGCAAGCCGGTTTTTCCCCGAGAATCATTTTTCTTGAGGCAGAGCAGGGAATTTTGTTGAAACGCTATGCTTCCACGCGGCGTGTTCATCCCCTGGAAAAAGAAGGCTTTGGCCTGGAGCAGGCCATTGAAAATGAACGCTACAGAATCAGGCACTTG
>JAJDIC010000019.1 GCA_030266525.1 Desulfovibrio sp. OttesenSCG-928-G15
GTCATCGACATAGCCTTCACCGCCATACGCCGCACCGGCAGGCTCCGCATCCGCAAAGTCCGGGGCAGAGGTGCTCTGCCGCATGCCGCTGCCCCGCTGGCTCGCGTATACGTCCAAAGACATGCCGCCGTCATGGCCGAAACGCGCCGGGGCTTCCCGGTGCTTTTTCTCGACCAGCCCGGCATAGCCTTCCTGCAATTCCACATACAGTTTCGGCGGCAATTCGCGCACAAAAGGGCTGGGCCTGGCCGGAACGCTGCCGCCGTGGCTCCTGTCGTACATGCTCGCCGGAACATACAGTTCCAGCACCTTTCTGGCCCTGGTGCAAGCCACATACATCAAGCGGCGTTCTTCCTCAAAATCATCCGGTCGGGTCATGGAATGACGGGAGGGGAAGCGATCTTCCACCAGATCAAGAATAATGACCGCATCCCATTCCAGCCCCTTGGCAGAGTGAATGGTGGAAAGCACCACGGCGTCCCTTTTTTCCTCTTCCGCAAGGGCCGGGTCTTCCAGCGAAAGGTCGGCCACCAGCATATCCAGATCCTTGTAAGCCGAAGCTATCTGGACAAGCTGCTCAAGGCCCTGCATACGCTTGGGATAATCATCCGGATAGAGCAGTTCGAGGCGGCGGGCATACTGCTCCACAATGTCGGAAAGCAGCTTGGCAGGCGGGCTTTGCATACGCCGTTGGGTATCGATAAAGTCCAAATCTGCGGCCAGGTCCGGGAAGCGGGCCACGGCTTTTTGCACAGCGGCCTTGTCGCCATCGGCAAGACAGCGGTAAATCTTGAGACAGGTCTTGGCCCCAACGCCTTTCGACAATTCCGCCATACGGGTGAAGGCGGTGTAATCCAGCGGGTTGAGCGTAAGCCGGGCAAAGCTCATCACATCCTTGATATGCGCGGCTTCGCTGTAACGGATGCCCCCGAATTTGCGAAACGCCAGGCCTGTTTTGCCAAGGGCCACTTCAAGGGCGTAGGAATGAAAGCCCGCCCTGAACAGTACGGCAATTTCACCCGGCGCATAATCGCGCAGCAGTTCGATAATGCGTCCGGCAACAAGGCTGGCCTGGGAACGGTCTGACATGGGGCGCACAATGACCGGCTTGCGACTGCCCTCAATACGCGTGAACAGCTGCTTGGAGTAACCCTCAGCCGCGTTTTCCAGCACCGCGTTGGCAAGGTCCAGCACCGGTTGCACAGAGCGGTAGTTCTCTTCCAGCCGGATAAGCCGGGTGCCGGGGAACATGGCCGGAAAACGCAAGATGTTGCGCACATCCGCGCCGCGAAAGGCATATACGGACTGGGCGTCATCGCCCACAACCATGATATTACCCTTGAACGGGGTCCGGCTTTCTTCTGTCGCGCCGGTTACGCCTGTCCCGCCGGTCAGTCCTGTCGCGTCGGGCGCACAGGCCACAGCAGTCGCCGCAAAACGGGAAGAAAGCTGCTCCGGATCCACCCCGGCAACCAGCGCGGCTATGCGAGCCTGTACCGGGTTTGTGTCCTGGTATTCATCCACCATGATATGGGTGTGCCGCCTGCGGCAATAATCAAGAGCATCGCGATTGCGCAGCAGCACCTCTTCCAGGGCAAACAGCAGATCATCGTAATCAAGAAGATTTTTTTCCTTTTTATACTGCGTGTATGCGGCGGCAATTTCTTCCATGCTGGCCGCATGCGGTAAAAGGTGGGAAGCGTCGCGCCGGACAACCTCGTCCAGCGGCATTTCCTTGTTCCGGCTTTTGCTGATCAGGGTGTTGATGGTCTGGTTTTTGGGAAAACTGCGGTCGCCCTTGCCCGCTTTGAGGTCTTCACGGCAATGCTGCAAAGCCGCGAGTATGTCGTGGCTGTCCATGACCGTGAGCGCGCCGCTGTAGCCCCCCGGCTGGAAAATGCGCAACACGGAAAAAGCATAGGCATGAAAGGTTCCCCCCTGCACAGCCGAAAGGTTGGTCGTGTGCGCGGCGCTGCCGGGCGCTTCATACAGATCGCTCATGCTGCTCTGGTGCACAAGGCGGCGGGCGCGTTCCAGCATTTCCTGCGCAGCCTTGCGGGTAAAGGTGAGCAGCAATATCCGCGAAGCGGGCACGCCGGATTCCACCAACCGTGCCAGTCTGTAGACGATGGTACGCGTCTTGCCGCTACCCGCACCGGCAATAACCAGCACCGGCCCGTCAAGGGTGGTGGCGGCCTCATATTGGGCGGGGTTCAGTTCGTTTTGATAATCAATCAAGATATAGTCCTGAAAACATGGGGTAAAAAACGTTTTGCCGTACAGATAAAAAAAGGGCTTCAAGCGGGAACGCAGTGATAGTACATAAGGCCGGGTAGAGCTGTAAAGCGGCGCGATAGCGCAAAATTCTATGTCTTGCTTTTTTCTTGAAACGGTGTATTTAGTTGCAGTCGCCGCAGGGCGCGGGCTTTCGCTCCGCTGCCTTCTCACAAATCGCGGCACAAATTTGGGGATTCGCCGTTTTGTTCCCGCAGGGGCCACGCATGCAGATGCCGTCCCTGTACCGGCCCGGTAAACTGACCATTTCCGGCATTTTTATTCAAATCGGCGCGTCCTTGTGTAAGATTGCAGCCGCCCAGGCGGCGGAAGGGTTTTTTCCAGCGGGCTGTCCCGCTTGTCAGCGGTATACCCGCTTTTCGAGTGACTCGGCTGTGCTTTTGCGCTCCCGGCGGCCTTTGTTGTATCTTCCTTTTACGCCCACCGCCCCTCCTTGCGTCCCTGCTCCTTACGCTGTTGCTTTTGCACGCGGCATATTGCCGCGCTAGGCGATTGTGCCTACACAGCTTTTATCCCTTGAGGATTCTATGATCGATACACCCGACGGCGAAAACGCCCAATCTTCCACAGCTAAAAAAGCTTCCGCTCCCAGAAGCCCCCGTAAAAAAACTTCCCCGGCAAAAAAAACGGACCAGGCCACGCAGCCTCAAGCCGATACGCAAACTTCCCCCCAAGCGTCTGCCGCCGAATCTGCGCCGGACAAAAAAACGCCTTCTCCCCGCGCCAAAAAAAACCGGCACAGCCAAAAGCCCTACTGTAAAAAGTTCTCCTGCAAAAAGTTCCACGACAAAAAGCTCTCCCGCCGGAACGAAGGCCAAAACCACGACCAAAGCAGACGCAAAAGCCGCATCCAGCCAGACTGCCACTGCCGACAACGCCCCCCTTTCCGAGTCGCAAAGCGCATCCGACGCCGCCGCATCCTCCCTCAAAGACGCGGATAAAGCCGCTGCCCCCAAAGCAAGGAGCGCTGCGTCCAAATCCGGCAGAGCAAGCTCGGCCAAAGGACGCAGCGCCGCAAAACCGGCCAGCAACGCGCAAAACTCCGGACAAAGCGCGGAGCAGGACGCCGTAGCGCAGGGCGAAGCCGCCGCCACAAAAGCACCGGCAAAAACGCCCCGCTCCCGCTCTGCCAAAAAAACGGTCGGGCCGACAGCTTCACAAGCGTCGGCAGGCACCGGCGAAGCGTCAACGCAAGGCGCGGGCGCAACCGCCACTGCAAGCGATACAAGTTCTGCCCCGGCATCTGCTCCGGACACGCCCGCGGCAGATGCATCCGCCGCGACGACGCCCACGGCTGACCCGTCTGGCGCAGATGCGCCAGGTCAGAGCGCTTCCACAGAAAAGCCGCGCGGCTCCGGCAGAAACCGCCGCTCCACGGGCAAACCCGCCGCAGCCAAGGGCGCGGCTTCCGGCAAATCCTCCCGTTCATCCGAAGCCGGTGAAGCTGTGAACGCCCCTGCGCACAGCGCTGCTATCGAAAGCGCTGCCGCGAATGCGCGAAATACGCCCGATGCGGTTAGCGCAGACGACACAGGCACCACAGGCGACGCTGACGGCAACAGCAGACAGCAGGCTGACAGCGGCAAGGCGCAAGGAGAGCGCCCCCGCTCATCCCGCGGCTCTCGCGGTTCTCGCGGTCGCTCCGGCGGCAGAGGGGCAAGGCCGGAACAGGCTGAAAAAACCGCTGCCGAAACGCCGGTCGCTTTGACCGATATTTCGGAAGAACCAGCCGATTTTCCCATGGGCTTTGGCGATTCCGGGCCGGAAGACTTTTTTGCCTCGCTTGAAGAAAATGACGAAGAAAGCGGCACCCAGGAAAAGCGCAGGCGCTCACGCTCGCGTCGGGGAAGAGGCCGCAAAAAGAACGGTGATGCCGCCGGAAGCGATAGCGATACCGCCCCTGAGCTCGACGTTGACGACGAAATGGACGACGAGGAAGACGATGCCTCCAGACCTGAACCACAGGCGGGCAAAGCCGGAAAAACAGCCCGGCGCAAAATGTTTGTCAGCGTTCTGCCCGAGGAGCAGATTGAAGTCGTCATTACGGAAGAGGGCCAGGTGCAGGAATATTATGTGGAAATGCTGCACCAGGCCAAGACAAAGGGAAATATATACAAGGGCATAGTCCACAATGTGGACGCAAACCTGCAAGCCGCGTTTGTATCTTATGGCGCAGTGAAAAACGGCTTCCTGCAAATTGATGAAATTCACCCGGAATACTACGTTGCCCCGCATGACAGCACCAAGAACCGCAAATACCCGCCCATTCAAAAAGTTTTGCGCCCCGGCCAGGAAGTGCTGGTGCAAATTGTCAAGGAACCGGCAGGAACAAAGGGCGCGTTTCTTACCACCTACCTGTCCATGCCGGGCCGTTTTCTTGTACTCACGCCCGGCAGGGAACAAATAGGCGTTTCGCGCAAGGTGGACAACGAAGCAGAGCGCTCGCGCCTGCGCGAACTGCTGGAAGGCCTCACCCCCGGTCCCGGCCTCGGGGTCATCGTGCGCACGGTGAGCATGGGTGCCAGCAAGACCAGCCTGCAAAAAGACCTGCAACAACTGAAACGGGTGTGGAAGGAAGTACGCGCCAAAGGACTGGAGGAAAAAGCCCCCTGCCTGGTGTACCAGGAAATGGACCTTACCTCACGCGCCGTGCGCGACTATCTGACCGATGCCATTGTGGAAGTGTGGATTGATGATGAGCCTACCGCCAACGCGGTTACGGAGATTGCAAGCATTCTCTTCCCGCGCAAGCAAAACCTTGTACGAGTGCATCAAGACACAACCATGACCCTGTTTGAGCGCTTCAACGTGCAGCGCCAGCTTGATCAGATTCACTCACGCGAAGTGGTGCTGCCCTCCGGGGGCAGGCTGGTGATTGACCCGACCGAAGCCCTGACCGCCATTGACATCAACTCCGGCAGAAGCGGCGGCAAGAACAATTTTGAAGACATGGCCTACCGTACAAACATGGAAGCGGCCAGAATGATCCCCCTGCAACTACGGCTGCGCGATATCGGCGGTCAGGTGGTGGCCGACTTCATTGAAATGCGCGACAAGGCCCACTGGCGCGAGGTGGAAAAAACCTTGCGCAACGGCATGAAGGTAGACCGCGCCCGCTATGATGTGGGCAAAATCGGCCCCTTCGGCCTGCTGGAAATTGTCCGCCAGCGGCTTGGCTCTTCGGCCATATCCATCAGCACAGAGCCTTGCCCGTGCTGCGGCGGAACCGGCATGCGCAGAAACATGGAGTGGCAGAGCCAAAGCGCCATGCGCGATATTTTGCGCATCCTGCGTAACGCCCAGGCGCAAAAGGAAAGCACCGCCGCCTATACGGCAGAGCAGCCCCTGGCCCTGCATCTTTTGAACAACAAGCGCCAGCGCCTGCTGGAAATGGAGCAGCTCTACGGGGTCAAGCTGACTATCAACATCAGACAGACGGAACCGCAGTAAGCCGCCATAGCGCTGATACCCCGGATAGCGCTGATAGCCCCGGTACCCCCTGTCAAACCCAACAGGCCGTCCTGCCATGCGCACCCTCGTTCATATTTGCTGCGGCCCCTGCGGCATTACAGTTTTGCAAAGGCTGCGCAAGGCGGGGCATGTTCCCTCTGCCCTCTTTTTCAATCCGAACATCCACCCGCTTGCGGAATATCTCCGCAGGCGGGAGGGTGCAAAGGCTGTGTGCAAACGGCTGGACGCGCCCTTTATCGCGGCAGATTCTCTGCCGGAAGGCGAACAGCGATGGGCGTTTGATGCCGAAAACACCCCGCCCGAAGCCCCGCTACCGGAATATGCGCCGGGCCAGGGTAAATACCGGGTAAGCCCCGCCGCAAACCCCGCTCCCTGGCTGGCAAGCGTTGCAAACGATCCGAAAAACCGTTGTTCCTTCTGCTGGCAAACCCGCCTGGATTTCTGCGCTTCCTATGCCGCAAGGCACGGATTTGACGCGTTTACCACATCCCTTCTCTACTCGCGCTACCAGAACCATGAAGTCATTCGCCGCATGGGCGAAAAGAGCGCCGCGCGTTACGGCCTTGGCTTTGTGTATGAAGACTTTCGCACTTCCTGGCAGGAGGGCATCACTTTTTCAAAGGAGTGGGGCATTTACCGGCAGCAATACTGCGGCTGCGTATACAGCGAATACGAGCGCTACGCCAAAGACTTTGCCAGAACAACCAGCGGCTTGGAGTAAGCAATATGCGGCTGTACGTGCACGTTCCCTTTTGCCGGGTTAAATGCGTATACTGCGCGTTTTATTCCATCCCCCTTTCCGGCAAGGAGGAAGCCCCGGCCTTGATGAAGGCCTATATCGCCGGGGTTATCAAGGAAATACGGCTTTGGGGCGAGCGCCTCGGCCCCTGTGGGGTGGAGAGTATTTTTTTTGGCGGCGGCACCCCCAGCCTGCTTCCCGCCTCTGCTCTGGAAGCCATTCTGGCCCAAATCAAAAAAACCTTTCGTGTACAGCCCGGCGCGGAAATCAGCGCAGAAGCCAACCCGGACTCGGCCCTGGCCGAAGGCTGGCTTTTTTCAGCCAAAGACGCGGGCATAAACCGGCTTTCGCTGGGCGTGCAAAGTTTTGACGATGCGGACCTCATACGCCTTGGCCGCCCACATGACGCGCGCATTGCGGAAATCGCCTTTACCACGGCACGCACGGCCGGCTTTACCAATATCAGTCTGGACTTTATGTGGGGCCTGCCCGGCACACGCGGCCGGGCCCAGTCGCAAAAGAAATGGCAAGACGGGTTGCGACGCGCTTTCGAACTTCGGCCGGAACATATTTCCGCTTACGGCCTGACCCTGGAACCCGACTCCCCGCTCAAAGGCCTTGTGGACAAAAAAGAACTCTCCTTGCCCACGGAGCGTGAGCTGTCCTCCATGTACCTTTCCGGGGCAGACTTGCTCGAAGCCTCCGGCTACATGCAGTATGAAATATCCAATTTCGCCCGCATGGGCTTTGAATGCCGCCACAATATCGGTTACTGGCGGGGTGACGAGTATCTCGGTTTCGGCCCTGCCGCAACATCCACTCTGGCAGACAGGCGCTGGACCAACCCGGCCAATCTGACCGAGTGGGCGCAGCAGGTGGAGGAACAGCGCGTCGCCACTAACGCGGAAGTGCTGGACGCGCCAACGCGCCTGAAAGAATGCATCATGTTGCGCCTGCGCATGAGCCGGGGCTTGAGCCTGGCCGACTACCAGCGCCTGTCCGGACGCCCGTTTCAGTCCGACTTTGCCAACCTTCTGCCCCTTTTGCAAAAAAACGGCCTCGGGTCCGTGCGAAACGGCTACTTCCGTCTGAGCAGAAACGGAATGCTCGTTTCAGACACCATTCTCGCCCATTTTTTCGAGACACTGGACTCGCTGTAAGCTTGTCTGTACGACATACATCCTGCGCGGGAAGTCCTTTTTTGTTGTATTTTTTCTATAAACAGTTTAGAAAGTGTGCCTGTATATCCTGCACTGCATTTTGAGATAGTGTCGTCACGAGTTTGGATTTTGTTCTCTGCCAAGGCGCGACAGGTTCACCAGGAGGATGTGGACTCTTTCGACCATGACCTTCAGGGGGTTCTGTCGCAACGCGGGCAGGGGGTAAAAGACAGCTCGTGCCTACACTGTCCAGGAAATGCTGCGTAATGAGAATTTTTGTTCAAACCCACGAAACCCGGAACACGCATGACTCTTGAAACCAGACTGACCACACTGCGCAACGGCGGCCTGCTCAACGCGGAAAATGAATCCATGGTTCGCAAGGTGCTGGCCTATTTCCAGGAAAAACGCGGCATCACCCTGGATGAAGAACTCGGCGGGGCATTTGTTACCCACTTGTGCGCCTGTTTGCAACGCATCTCCAAAGGGGAAACGATCAATGAGATGGCCCCGGATATTTTTGAAGACATCCAGGCCGACCCCTACTTTAACGAAGCATGGGCAATCAGTCTGGCAATTCAGGAGATATGCCCAGTTATTCCAGAAACGGAAGTAAAGTATCTTGCCTTGCATACCTGCGTCATTTTAGCAAAGAGATAAGAGGATGTACTCATGAAAGTCGCTGTTGGCGGTCAGATAGACAAGCAGAAAATTGCCGACATGGTGCAATCTGTCTGCAATGGTCAGGTGGAAGTTTCCGTGGACAACGACATTCAGGCTGCCATGCAGGTGAAAAACGGACAGGCGGACATATATATAGGGGCCTGCAACACCGGCGGCGGCGGCGCGCTTTCCATGGCTATCGCCCTGCTTGGCATGGATAAATGCACCACCCTTTCCATGCCGGGTTCCCTGAAAACCGAAGAGGAAATTCTCGCGGACGTAAATGCCGGGAAAATTGCCTTTGGCTTCACCGCCCAGAGCGTGGACGATATCGTGCCCGTGCTCATGCGGGCGCTGCTGGGCAAATACGGCCGGTAGCCCTGTTGTGGAAGAAATAGTCAAGTACCTCGTCATCGCCGCGCTTGGTGCGCTGGCATCTGTTTTGTCCAACCGGGGAATTGCCGTTTTTAACGACGGCCTTCGCCCGGTCATCCCGGAATACCTTGAAGGGCGCATGGACCGCAAAGCCCTTGCCGCCACAAGTTTTGCCATCAGCTTCGGGCTTATTGTCGGCTTTGCCCTGCCCACCTCCATTGCCGCTTCCATCATCCTTTTGCACTGTGTTTTGCTTGGTACGGATATTATCGGCACCTTTTGCCCTGCCGGGTTAAAAGGCAGCCTTGCATCAGCCGCGCTCGGGGCGCTTTACGGCGTGGGCCTGCTTGTCGGCCTGCAAAGCATTATCGATCTTTTTGCCAGGCTGCCGGTAAACTTTCTGCCCGAACTCGGCCAGGTGGCTACGCCCATTGTGGTTTCCTTTGCCGTGTTTCCGGCTGTTGCCGTGGGCCTGCAATTCGGCTTCAAAAAGGGCCTGCTGACGGGCCTTGTGGCGCTGGTTGTGCGCGAGCTTACCCAGCGCTATGGGGTATTTGTTTTTGACGGAGTGCAAATCGCCCTGAACAGGGAAGGCATGGCCCTTCTGGCCGGAATGGCCATCATGATCTTTTTTGCCGTGCGCGACAAAACCGGCGTTGGCGACGCCAATACCCAGCTTGCGCAAATATTTGCCGAAAAAGTGGCCCGTATTCGTACCAGCATTGCCCCCCTTGCCTGCATGGGCGGGCTTATCGCGGCGGCAACCAGCCTGTCGCTGGTCGCGGGCGACCCTATCAGCCTTAACCTTTTAGCCGAAGGCAACCGCTCAAGCGCAGCCATGACGGCCTTTGCCAGGGCCATCGGCTTTATTCCGCTTATCGCGACGACCGCCATAGCCACCGGGGTTTACGCGCCAGCCGGAATGACCTTTGTTTTTGTTATCGGCCTGTCCACAACCAACCCGCTTCTGGCTTTTGTTATGGGGGCGCTGTGCCTTGGGGCCGAGGTATTTCTGCTCAATTACGCAGCCGGCTTTCTGGACCATTTTCCTGGAGTGCGGCGTTGCAGCGACAATATTCGCACGGCTATGGGCCGGGTGTTGAATGTGGCCCTGCTTGTGGGCGGTATCATGTCTGCGCAGGCCATGGCTCCCGGCTTCGGCATATTCGTGGTGGTGGGTATGTACTGCCTTAACAAAACCAGCAAAAAACCGATTGTCGATATGGCCATTGGTCCGGTAGGGGCTATCCTTACAGGAATTCTGGTCAATATTATCGCGCTGCTGCAATAACGCGAGCAGCCGTACACCCCCAAGCACAAAGCCCATGCGCAACCTCGTCTACGCCCACGAACACCTGACCATTGACCTCGCCGGTGCGAAAAACGACCCGGACTGCCGTCTGGACGACCATGGCGCCGCGCTGGCGGAACTACGCGCCCTGCCCCGCCTTGGGGTTACGGACATTGTAGACCAGACCTGCCGGGGCATGGGGCGTAACCCGAATTACGCGCAACGCCTTGCGGACGAAGCGGGCCTGCGCCTGCTGCATGCCACGGGCTACTATAAGGAACCCTTTCTGCCCGAAGAGTGCTACCGGCTGGACGAGCGGGCCATGGCCGGGATATTTCTGGCAGAGCTGCGCGACGAAATTGCCGGAACCGGCCTCCGGGCTACGCACATAGGCGAAATCGGCAGCGGCAAGGACGCGATAACGCCCACGGAAGAAAAAATATTCCGGGCAGCCGGGCGGGCCCACGCCGAAACGGGAGCGCCCGTTTGCACCCACACCACGCTGGGCGCTCTGGGGCTTGAGCAGGTAGCCTTGTTTCGCGAGTTCGGGGTTAACCTTGGTAAAGTGGTCTTGAGCCACATTGATTTGTCCGGCGATACTGACTACATGCAACGCCTTTTGGACACAGGCGTAAACATCGCTTTTGACACCGTAGGGAAAAACGCCTACCAACCGGACAACAAACGGGCCGAATGGCTGGCGTTATTGTGCCGTAAAGGGTATGTCGGGCAAATACTGCTCAGTGTGGATATAACCCGCAAGTCGCACTACGCGGCAAATGGCGGCCCCGGTTACGCCACGCTGCTGGAGCAATTCGCCCCGCTGGCCCGAGAGGCCGGATGCACGGAAGAGGATCTGGCAACAATGCTCCGGGACAACCCGGCTCGAGTATATTCAATAGCACTACCGTAATTGCAGCAAAGTGCGGAGTCACCATGCGCACCTACCCTCTCTCTTCATTAAGCCTGGAAGAAGCCAAGGCTTTGCAGTTTCGCATAGTGGATACTGTTACTCGTCATTTTGACGGAGTGGAAGTTTTGAGCCTGGGAGATTTGGGGCTTGGCGGCGGCGGAAACAAGCCTGTCTGCACCAGCAAGGTGGAAAAGGTTTTTGCCGGAGTGTTTGACGCCGAAGCGGCCTTGCTGCTGCGCGGCTCCGGCACCGGAGCGATCCGCTTTGGTTTGCAGGCCATGCTTGGGCCGGGTGGTTGCCTGCTGGTGCATGACGCCCCCATATACCCCACGACCAAGGCCAGCATCGAGTCCATGGGCATTCGGACCATAAGCGCGGACTTCAACCGGAAAGATGCAGTACAACGGGTGCTTGGCGAGGCGGGCGACAGCATTCAGGGCATCCTGGTGCAACACGCACGCCAAAAACCGGATGACAGTTATGACTTTGCCGAAACGCTCCGCCTGCTCAAGTCTTTGCGGCCCGACATTCCCCTGCTCACCGACGACAACTACACGGCCCTGAAAACCCCCTGCCTCGGCTGTCAGGCCGGGGCCGAGCTTTCCAGCTTTTCCTGCTTCAAGACGCTTGGGCCGGAAGGCGTGGGCGTGCTGCTCGGGAAAAAGGAATTTGTAAGGCGCGCCGCCGGGCTGCAATATTCCGGCGGCAGCCAGATACAGGGGCACGAAGCCATGGCCGCGTTGCGCGGCCTGATATACGCGCCTGTGGCTCTTGCCATTCAGGCCGAAGTAACAGAAGAACTGGTCAGGCGTTTGTGCGGCGGTGAAGTGCCGGGAGTGTCCGGGGCCTTTGTGGCCAATGCCCAGAGCAAGGTTTTGCTGGTGGAACTGGAAGAAGCCATTGCCGAAGATGTGTTGCGGCTGGCCCCCGGCTTTGGCGCGGCGGCTTACCCTGTGGGCAGTGAAAGCAAATACGAATTTGTTCCCATGATGTACCGCATCAGCGGCACTTTTCGACAGCAGGACCCGGAATTGGAAAAACGTATGCTGCGCATAAACCCCATGCGGGCCGGGGCGGATACGGTTATCCGCATTCTGCGGCAAGCCATCGCCGGGGCCGCGGCAGGGGCGAAAACCGGTACGTCCGTGGCAGGCAGGAGCTAGCCATGTTTTTGCAGCCCCTTCTTGAGCGCAACGCCCCCCTTGCGGCATTCGCCCTGGACTCTTTGCGGCGCAAGCTTCTTTTGCCCGACACCTTTATTATCGATCTGGATACGCTGGAAGAAAACGCTTCCCTGATGCTTGCCGAAGCCAAAAGACACGGAATCTCCCTGTATTTCATGCTCAAGCAACTGGGCCGCATTCCCGCTGTTGGCGCGTTGCTGGCAAAGCTGGGCTATGCCGGGGCGGTGTGTGTGGATTTTCGCGAGGCGTTGACCATGTTGGAGAGCGGCGTGCCGCTCGGCAACGTGGGACATCTGGTGCAAACGCCCAAAGCGGCGCTGGAAAAAATACTGGCGGCAAAACCGGAAATAGTGACAGTCTATTCCGTGGAAAAAGCGCGTGAAATCGGGGCTGTTTGCAGCCAGCTCGGTCTGGAGCAGCATGTCATGCTGCGGGTAAGTGCGCCTGACGATATCCTGTATCCCGGCCAGCAAGGCGGTTTTTCGCTGGAGCTTTTTGCCCGAAGCGTGAAAGAGCTTGCGGCAATCAAGGGCATACGCCCCGCCGGGGTGTGCGCCTTTCCCTGTTTTCTGTTTAATGACGAAGCAAAAGACATTCTGCCCACACCCAATCTGGACACCGTGCAAAAAGCGGCGGCCATTATGGGCGAGATGGGCTACGCGGACATACAGGTCAACCTGCCCTCGGTTTCCTGTGTGCGCAGCCTGGGCCTGATTGCCGCCAAGGGTGGAACCCACGCGGAACCGGGCCACGCGCTTACCGGCACCACACCGTATCACGCTCTGCCACAAGGCGGACCGGAGCGTCCGGCGCTGGCCTATCTGAGTGAAATCAGCCATAATTGCAACGGTAAGGCCCTTTGCTACGGCGGCGGGCATTACCGACGCGGTCATCTTGCGCAGGCCCTTGTGGGCGACAGCCTGAAAACTGCCGTGCCGTACAATGTTTCCTGCCCCTCGCCCGAAAGCATTGATTATCATTTCATGCTGGACCGGCCTGCCCCTGTTTCGCAAGGGGCGCTGATGTGTTTTCGCAGTCAGGTTTTTGTGACCCGTAGCGAAGTGGCTCTGGCAAGCGGCCTTTCGCGGGGCAAGGGGCGCATCGAGAGCATATGGTCCGCGCAGGGCCACAGGCTTGCGAGGTAAGCTGCGTATGGCAAATACCCCGGGACGTTTCATCATCATCGTACTGGACGGCTTTGGCGTGGGCACCATGCCCGACGTGGGGGAAGTGCGCCCCGCTGACACAGGCGCCAACACCTGCCGCAGTATTTTTGCCCACAGGCCCGACCTGTACTTGCCCTCTCTGGAAAAACTGGGGCTGGTCAATGTAGCCGGGCACGCCGGTTCGCTTGGCAAAGCCATGCGTGAAGCGCCCGATGCGCTTTGCGGCAAGGCCATGCTCATGCACTTCGGGGCGGATACCTTTTTCGGGCATCAGGAAATCATGGGCACCCTGCCACGCAAACCCTTTGCAGAGCCCTTTCGCAACACCCTTTCCGCTGCGGAAAACGCGCTTCGAACTCAGGGTTTTAGCATACGGCGGCACAAAGCGGGTGGCAACGAACTGCTGGTGGTGGATGAAGCCGCCACCGTGGCGGACAACCTGGAAGCCGACCCGGGGCAGGCCATCAACGTAACCGCCGCCCTGGACGACATGGACTTTGACCGGGTGCGGGAAATAGGCAGGCTGGTACGCGGGCAGAGCAAGGTTCCGCGCATCATCGCTTTTGGCGGGCGCGGGGTCCACCTGGAGAATCTGCTTGCCGCCGTGGAGGTGCGGGGAGAACTCGCCGGAGTGAACGCCCCGGCTTCGGGCGTATACGCCAATGACTATCATTGCGTGCACATGGGCTACGGCGTCAACCCGGATGTACAGGTCCAAAGCATTCTCGGTAAAGCCGGAGTGCCGGTCTTCCTGTTGGGCAAGGCTGCGGACGTCATAGCCAACCCGTATGGCGCAAGCTTCCCCATGGTGGACACCGAAGCCGTGCTCGACAAAACGCAGGAACTTGTGCGGCAAAACCCCACCGGGTTCTTCTGCGCCAACGTGCAGGAAACCGACCTGTGCGGCCACCGCGAAGACATTGACTGCTACGCAGGCAAACTGCTTGCGGCAGACAGGGGCATTGCGGCCCTTCTGGACGCTCTCTCCCCGCAGGACATTCTGGTGGTCATGGCAGACCACGGCAACGACCCCACAATAGGCCACCCCCACCACACCAGAGAGCTGGTTCCGCTTCTGGTGCGCGCCGCGCACAAAGGCCCGCTGGATATCGGTATCCGAACCACCCTGTCAGACGTAGGCACCAGCGCCGCAGACTACTTCCATACATCCCCCCCGGAAAACGGCACAAGCTTTCTGCCCCTGCTCACCGCGAACACGGTGCAAGCATAAAAAACCCGCACTGGCGGGTTTTGGGCAGATTTCCTATTCAACCGAATCCTTCCGGGTACGCCGGATTGTCCTTTTCACAACAGAAGCAGGGGCACCTTCCTGAATGCCTTCCGCGCCGCCCCCTTTCAGCCCTTCATACAGGGAATCCATCCAGGCGTCATCAATATGCGTAAGCATGGCCGCCCGCGCCTCTTCGGCGCGGCGCTCACGCACCATGTGATAAATATGCTCGTGTTC
The DNA here is from genome assembly GCA_030266525.1 of Desulfovibrio sp. OttesenSCG-928-G15. Next base: position 14,726 of record JAJDIC010000019.1, read on the forward strand.
TTTGCCAAAGTTGTCCATTTTTGACTGGGGCATGGTGCTGTACCGTTTACGCAATTCATTCATTTTTGTTCGTACCGATTGCAGCAAATTTGTCAGCAGCGGATTGCCCGCCATGGTGGAAAGGATACGGTGAAAGCGGGCGTGCGTTTCCGTCAGGCTTTCGCCCGCTTCGCTCTGCTTGAGAGCCCGCTCCAGTTCGTCCACCTGTTCCGCTGTTGCGCGCTTGGCGGCAAGATAGGCGATATGACTTTCCAGCAGTTGGCGCACTTCTTTCATGTCCCATAAAGATGCGTCGCCCCATATGCTGGATGCAAGACCGCCGCCTTCGAGTTTTTGCAGCGCATCAGCGGTGAGAAAAGTTCCCTGCCCGGCGCTGGCCTCAAGCACGCCAGAAATAACCAGAGCCTTGAGCACCTCGCGTATGCTGTTGCGGCTCACCTGAAACTGCCGCGCCAGTTCCTGCTCGCCGGGCAGCTTGTCGCCAGGCTTCCACACACCTTCTTTAATGGCCAGAACAAGTTGCGCAAGTATGTTGTCGTGAAGAGTTGCCTTGGTAACAGGACGAAGCATGCGGCCTCCAAAAGAGCCTGGTCGAACCGCAATGACTTCAAAAAAAGAAAAATGCGGCAGAGTACAACATTGTAAACCCGGAAAGCTGTATGCAAAACATGCAGCATAGGCGGCCACTTACAAAAAACCACAGCCCATGAACCACCATAAACGACAAAACACGGGCCTGTGCTATTTTAGAGAAAAATTTCACAAGCTGTTGACAACAGCCAAACCTGATGGTACTTAATGTTCAAATGTCCAACAATTGGTCATTCTCGTGTACACTACGCGAAACCGCTGTTTTTTTCAAGTTTCCGGTAGGTACGCACAGGCAGCAGCGTCAGACAAACTTGTGCTTCATAACCGTACGCGCTTTACGGCATACGGAGGGAATGCAGCCATGGATACCGCGTCTCATAATTCTGCCCTGCAAAATCTCTTGCCGCGTCCGGCGGGCTGATGCCCCTTTTCCGGCCGCGGAGGACTCCTGCGCCACATTCAACACCCACCGTCTTCCCTGAAAACAGGGGCATGCTATTCTGTCGCGCCTGTCGCGCGCTTCACCGCTGCGCACAGCAAAGTCCCAGACCGAGATTACGGCAGCCGTGACCAGGAAATGTTGTCGGCCTCCCCGGCGCTATTTTCGCCACGCGCTTTCTTGGAGCATGTCCGTTACACTATCGGCTGCCCGGCAGTGTGTACCACCTGCGTGCGGCAAGTCCTGACATTTATCCCCCCCCGTTGCCCGCGCGGGCAGCGCCGCTACCCCCCTCTTGTTCCTTCGCGCCGCATCTGTGCAGGCCCACGCGCCCTCCGCGAGGGGGAAGTGCGTCCCTTCCTTTACGGGCGCCAAATACATCCAGACAAAGGAGCATGGTCATGGCTGGAAAGTATAATCCCTTGAATCTTGTAGACCGGCTCCTTGACTGGAGCCTGCCGGTGCTCATTACCAGCGTGACCCTGCTGGTATTTGTACAGGTGCTGCTGCGTTACGTCTTCAATGCCCCGCTCATGGGTATTGAAGAATTGCTGATGTTTCCCACTACCTGGCTCTATATGTTTGGAGCCATAAAGGCTTCTTCCGAAAAAACGCAAATTGTAGCCCGTGTGCTGGAAATTTTCCTTGCCCGGCAGCGTTCTGTCTATCTGTTGCGGGCCATAGGAGCCGCGGCTTCCACCGCTGTTCTTTTGTGGGTCATGAAATGGGGTTACGACTTTTTCCGCTACTCCCTTCGGGTTTGGAAAGAAAGCCCCACCCTGTACATTCCCACCTTCTGGTACGAAGGCGTGGTTTTTGTCTCGCTTGTCTTCATACTGATTTACACCATTTGTGAAGTCATCGAGTGCTTGTCCTTGTACAAGAATACCCCAGACAGCCTCCTGGTGGAGAAGTAAGGAAAACGCCATGCTGGAAGACGCAATATTATCACTTCTGATACTTGTCATCATGCTCACCCTTGGTGCGCCGCTTCCCTTCTGCTTTGGCGGAGCGCTGATGTACATGAGTGTTTTTACCACGGTTTCCATGAAAGGCATGCTCATGTGGGCCTTGCAGCAAATACTCAGCCCGGTGCTGCTCTGCGTGCCGCTGTTTATTTTTGCCGGAAGCCTGATGAGTGAAAGCGGCATCGCGAGGTATTTGCTGGACCTTGTCGATACCTTTGTCGGTCGCATCCGGGGCGGGCTTGGGGTGGTTGCCGCCATTACCTGCGCCATTATCGGCGCCATTTCCGGAAGCGGCTTTACAGGTGTTGCCGCCATAGGCCCCATTCTTATTCCGCGAATGGTGGAAAAGGGCTACCCGCGCGGTTACGCGGCGGCGCTTATTACCGACTCATCCATTCTTGGCCTGCTCATTCCGCCAAGCGTGATCATGATTGTGTTCGGCTGGGTTACTGAAACATCCATCCTTGCCTGCTTTCTGGCTACCGTATTTCCCGGCCTGCTGATCATGGCGCTGTTTTCCATCATCAATCTGGTATGGGCGCGCCGCTTCCCGCTGGTGCTTGAGCCCAAGCTCAGCCCGCCGGAAATGCGCAAGCAGATAAGCACGCGCGGCGTGCGGGCCTTGCCCGCCCTGGTCATGCCGATCATCATACTCGGCGGCATTTACGGGGGCATTGTCACCCCGACGGAAGCAGCCGCGGTGGCTGTGGTTTACGCCATTCCGGTAGGTTTTTTCATCTACAAGGGGCTTACGGTAAAAAGCTATACCGCCATTGCCAAGGAATCTGCCGTGTCTGTCGGCTCGATCATGCTGATGATCTTTTTCAGCCTCATGCTCAGCCAGACCTACACCATGCTGCGCATTCCCCAGGCCATTGTGGAAGGCGTGTTTGAAATTACCACAAATACCACGGTCCTGCTGATCATGGTCAACCTGGTGTTGCTGTTCGTCGGCATGATTGTCAACGACATCACCGGCATGATTCTGGTGGCCCCCCTGCTGTTACCGCTGGTGGTAGCCATAGGCATACACCCCATACATTTTGCCGCGATCATCGGCGTAAACCTGGCTGTGGGCGGCGTAACACCGCCATACGCCAGTATACTCTACCTCGGCATGCGCATCGGCAAGGTGGAATTTCATGAAATAGTCGGACCGGCCATGGTTTTCGTCCTGCTGGGCTATATGCCCGTGGTTTTACTGACGTCATTCTGGCCGCCCCTGTCTCTGTATCTGCCCGGACTCATGGGCTTTTTGGGATAAGGCGGGAACAAACACCCCATACCGCCGGTCTGCCCGGCACATTTTTCAAAGGAGGCTCCAATGCTTAAAAAGATCCTCGTTGTAACGGCAATCATGTCACTTACCGCCAGCTCTGCCCTGGCAGCGGAAAAAACCATGGAGTGGAAGCTTTCCACCATTCGCCCTTCTGGCACTTCCGTGGATAAGGACGCCAAGGCCTTTGCGGAAAAGGTCAAAGAAAAAACCAACGGTCGCATCAACATCACCGTTTACCCCAACTCCCAGCTTGGCGACTATCAGGTCGTGCAAGAGCGCATCAGCGTGGGATCTGTGGAAATGGCCATTCAGCCCATCAGCACCACCGTGGACAAGCAAATGCAACTGCTCAACATGCCCTACCTGGTGAAGGACTGGGATTCGCTGAAGAAAAACTATCTTACCGGCACCCCCTTCATGAACTGGGCTGCGGGACGCTTTGACCGCCAGGACATCAAGCTTCTGGCGACCTGGCCCGTATATTTTGGCGGCACAGCCCTGACCAAGGAACCGCCCAGCCCCGGCGACCCCTCTGTTCCCAAAAACCTCAAGGCGCGCGTCATTCCGCAAAAGTCCTTTGAACTGCTCGCCACTTCACACGGCTATCTGGCCACGCCCCTGCCCTTTGCCGAAACCTTCACCGCGCTGCAGACCGGCATCGTGGAAGGCGCGTTCGGCGCAGGAGCCGAGGGGTATTACTCCAACTTCCGCGACGTGCTCAAGTTTTATGTACCCTCCAACACCCACGTGGAACAGTGGTATGTCATCCTGAACAAGGAAATATGGGAGTCCCTCTCTGACGCAGACAAGGCCGCGGTTGAAGAAGCAGCCAAGGAAATGGAAACCAACCGCATCGCAAAAGCCCCTGAAGAAACCAAGGAATTTGAAAAGAAACTTGACGAATATGGCGTAAAAGTGCTGCCGCTCACCCCGGAAGAACTGGGCAAACTGGCCGAAGCAGCCCGCAAGCTCATTTTCCCGGAAATTCGCAATGCCATCGGGGAAAAAGAGTTTGATGAAGCCATAAAGAACGTTGTGGAATAACCGGTAAAGCAAACGCAAGGAGGTTGTCTTTCTATGGATTCCTATCTGCTTCACCGCGTCGCTGTCAGGGACGTGCAAATGGCGGCCGCAAGCAAAGTTGAAAACGGTGTTCTGCACATCAATGAAGAGGAGCTTTGCGCCCTCATCCTGCAGGATCGCCATATACATAGTGTTACAATAGAACTCGCCCGCCCGGGAGAGAGCAAGCGCATAGTGCCCATCAAGGACGTCATTGAGCCGCGCGCGAAAATCAGCACTGATATCGACGTGTTTCCCGGCGTGGAAAGCGACCCCAATTACATCGCGGGTACCGGCGAAACCGTGGTTCTTGATGGCGTGTGCGTTATCACTTCCGGCCCTCTGGTCAACTTTCAGGAAGGCCTGGTGGATATGAGCGGCCCTGGCGCGGACTTTTGCGTGTTTTCAAAAAAATGCAACGTCGTACTGGTGATGGAAGCACGCGAAGGCATAACAAAGCATGAACATGAAAAGGCTGTCCGCCTTGCGGGCATCCGCGCGGCCCGCTACCTTGGCGCTCTTGGCAGAGCCGCCACACCCGATAAAACCGACACCTACCCCGTTATCAACCCCTTTGCCGCAGGCGCGCAGCACCCCGGCCTGCCAAAGGTTTTGTATGTATGCCAGGTAATCGCCCAAGGCCTTTTGCACGACAACTACCTGTACGGGCTAAACGCCCAGGGCTGCCTGCCGCTGCTCATGCGCCCCACGGAATTCTTTGACGGGGCCGTTATCAGCGGCAACTGCGCCGCCCCATGCCACAAGCACAGCACCTTTCATTACCAGAACAACCCCATTGCCGAAGATCTGCTTGCCGAGCACGGCAAGAGCATCAACTTTGTGGGAGTGCTGGCCGCGCCTGTACGCACCGCTTTTGTGGAAAAAGAGCGTATTGGCCGCCAGATCCACAAAATAGCCGAAATGCTGGGAATAGAAGGGGCAATCGTATCCGAAGACGGCGGCGGCAACCCGGAAGCCGACCTGATGCTGCTGACCCGGCTTTTTGAAAAAAGCGGCATAAAAACCGTGCTGGTTACCGATGAATACGCCGGTTCCGACGGCGCTTCCCCTGGCCTTGCAGACGTTACGCCAGAAGCGGACGCCGTGGTTACCAACGGCAACGGCAACCAACGCGTAGTGCTGCCGCCCATGCAGCAAACCATCGGCGTGCTGGCGACGGTAGAGCGTATTACCGGCGGCCACGCAGGCGGACTGCTCCCGGATGGTTCTGTGGATATGGAGATAGCGGGCATCATGGGTTCCACAAACGAACTCGGCCTGGAAAACCTGAAAACCGTTGCCATATAACGCGTGAGAGGCATGCAATGAGCAAAGCAAAAACCATTCACTACCTGAATCAGTTCTACGGCCAGATAGGTGGCGAGGACAAAGCGGGTGAGCCTCTGCAAACGCTTGACGGCGTAAAGCCGGTGGGCGCGCAAATAGCAGCCGCCTTTGGCGACAGCGTGGAAATAACCAAAACCATTATCTGCGGTGACAACTACGCGGCAGAGCATATGGAAGAGGTGATCAAAGAGGTAATCGGCATTCTGAAAAGCGAAGGGGCGAACTTTTTTGTGGCCGGGCCTTCGTTTGGCGCGGGTCGTTACGGCATGGCCTGCGCAAGCTTGTGCCAGGCTGTAAGCAAGGAACTTGGTATCCCGGTAATCACGGCCATGAACCCTGTAAGCCCCGGTGTGGATATTGCCAAGCGTGACATTTTCATTGTCCGTACGGAAGATTCCGCCAGAGACATGAAAAACGCCCTCTCCGGCATGGCCCGCCTTGGCAACAAACTGCTGGCGGGCGAAGCAATCGGCTCGCCGGAGGAAGAAGGGTACATTCCCAGAGGCATACGCATCAACGTGCGTGAAGAAAAACGCGGTTCGCGCCGGGCTGTGGACATGCTGGTGAAAAAGCTCAAAGGCGAACCCTTTGTGACCGAGTTGCCCATGCCGGTGTTTGACCACGTACCCCCGGCCCCGGCCGTCAAGGACCTTAAAAACGCAATTATCGCCATCGGCACGGAAGGCGGCATAGTGCCCAAGGGCAACCCGGACCGCATAGAGGCGCACAACGCTTCCAAGTGGCGCTGCTACAGCCTGGCCGGAATAGAAAAACTTGCCAAAGGCGAATACGAAGTTGCGCACGGCGGTTACGACCCTGTTCCTGCGAATGAAAACCCCAACCGCGTGCTCCCGCTGGACGTGGCCCGCGCCTGCCGTAAGGAAGCCGCTTTTGGCGAACTCTTTAACGGCTATCCGGTTACGGTGGGCAACGTAACTGCCGTGCGCTCAGCGGAAAAATACGGTCGCGAAATGGGCGAAATGCTCAAAAAGGAAAAGGTGGACGGCATAGTCCTTACCTCTACCTGAGGAACCGGAACGCGTTGCGGAGCAACGCTTGCGAGAGAAATAGAACGTTGTGGAATTCCCGCCGCCCTCATAACTGCCGTGCCGCCCATCGCTTTGACTGTGGGAGCCAACCGCGTGGTTCGCGGTATAGCCATACCCACTCCCATAGGCAAGCCGGATGATGAACCGGAAACGGAATATACCCTCAGAAAGGCTCTCTTTGAACTGGCGCTCAAGGCTCTTGCCACAGACATACAGGAGCAGCAAACCTTTGAACTCTGATCTGCTTGTGCTTTCCAACAACCCGCTGGTATGGGACCATGCGGGCAAAGCCTGCCACAGGGTGGAAGGCCCGGCACTCTCTGTGCTGTATGAATGCCTGAAGCTCATTGCCGCCGCCGGGTACGTCCTGTACACCCACCCGGCGGCAGGCAATGCAAGGCTTGCCCACAACCCCTTTCGCACGCTTATCGTAAAGCGGGCAACCGCCTCGGCAGAACAACAGCAAAGAGATAGTGCCTGTCTGGAATACTTTCTGGAAAAACTCGAAGCGCTCGGCGGCGATGTGCCGCCGGACACTGTGGAGGATTATCGTAGCGTAGACTACGGGCTGTTTCTCGGCATGTTGCCGGGAGATACCTTGCAATAACGGCTTTCGGTCAATACACACGCCGCCCGTACTCTTTTACGAGTACGGGCGGCGTGTGCAACTCTTCCCCTCCCAAAGGGAGCAAAGCAGCGCTGCTGCACTTCCCTCTCTTCTTATGTCCCTGCACCAGCACTATCTAAGTGAGGACCATGCGTTTTTCCCCTGCCTGATACACTTCCGACAGCTTGGCGTATGTTTTGGCGAGGTCTTGCAGGCGTTTTTTTGCCGCTTGCGGGTCGGGTTGCGCGTCCGCCAGATCGGCCAGGGCCTGCCAGGAAAAATAGGCGTTGCTCGGGGCGGGGGTATCTGTGCCGAATAGCTCGCGAATCATTTTCATGTCATGAGGAATGTTGAAGGCGTCTTTGGTGTCCTGATAGCCGAAGAGGTAATAGATTTCCCGAAAGCCGGACCAGGCAAGGGCAGAGGCGCACATGCAGCAAGGCTGATGGGTGGAAATAAAAATGCAATCGGCAGGGTCGGGATGGCCCTGTTTTTCGTAAAACATCTTGATGGTGTATACCTCTCCATGCCAGAGGGGTGAAAAGGCCTCGTGGTTGGTTTCCGCCAGCACCAGAGAAAGGTCGCTCTTACGGATGACCGCCGCGCCAAACACCTTGGAGCCGGTTTCAACCGCCTTGGCTGTGCGCGGTACGATATCACACTCAATTACGTCCAGGATGCGCGTGAAAAGTGCTTCTGTCATTCTTGTTTCTCCTTGAAAACACGGGTTAGACGGTGCGCCCGGCAAGATCGTCAAAAAGGCAGTTTCCCCGGACAAATTTCGCTTTGATATGGGAATCATCCGAATAATATATCACTCGCGCAAGGCGCTCGGACAAATTCAGGGCAAAAGGCGAGGCAAGGTTCTCTTCGCCCAGCACCAGGGCGTCAAACTCGCAGCCGGGTGCAAAACTGCCGCAGAAGCCGCTGCCGGCTTCGGCAAAAAACGCCCCGCCACCGACCGTGCCGAGATAAAATGCCTCCTCCAGCGTAAGCGGTGCATCTTCCGGCGCGACAAGGCAGTTGCGCAGTTTGGAAACCTGCACGGCATCGGTCATGGCCCGGAAAATGGAGAGGTGGCAGCCTCCTGCCATGTCGCTGCCAAGGCCCATTTTCAGGCCTGCGTCAAGGTAGCGGCGGGCCGGGGCAATGCCGGAAGACAGGTTCATGTTCGACTGCGGGCAGTGGGCCACAAAGGTGCCCTCTTCGCGCAGCATGGCGCTTTCTTCTTCCTCAAGCCAGACGCAATGGGCCATGATTGTCGGGCCGTCCTGCCCGAGCATGCCGTAGCGACGGTAGGCGTCTGCATAGCCTGAGGCGGTGGGGCACAGTTCACGCACCCAGGCGGTTTCGCTCCGGTTTTCCGAAAGGTGCGATTGCAGGGGCAGACGGTGCTCCTTGCGCAATACCGCCAGCCTTTGCAGTAAATCGTCAGAGCATGAGGGGATGAAGCGCGGCGTCAGTATGGGGGCGGTGTTAGCGTATGCGCCCCTTGTTCGCTCCAGCCAGGCCAGGGTTTCGGCGGCGGAGGTTTCAGCGTCTTTTTCTTGCAGCCCGGCATAGCTGTTGCGGTCCATGTTCACCTTGCCGACAAAGCTGACCAGCCCGGAAGCTTCCAGCAGGTCCATCAGAAGTTCCGTTGCCGGAACGTGCCGGGTGGCGAATATGCAGGCTCTGGTACTCGGGCCGCGGCGCAGGGCATCCACAAACAGGGCATAGGCGCGCTCTGCGTAAGCAAGCTCCGCGTATTTCGCTTCTTCGGGAAATGTACGCTGCGCGAGCCATTCCAAAAGTTCCAGGTCCATGCCAAAGCCGCGAAAGGCGTATTGCGGGGCATGGGCGTGCAAATCCACCAGACCGGGAATGACCAGCTTGCCGCTGTAATCGTGCAGGGGCAGGGCCGCATATTGTTGCGGCAATTCGGCAAAGGCTCCCTCGCTTCTGCCGTTCACACACACGGCGTAGCCGCTGGGTAAGCAGAGAAGTTCCCGGGCGTTCTTGCTGAAACATATATCGCCCTTGATCACAAAACTGTATCCCATCGCTTTTCTCCTTACAGACCGGGTCGGGGCCAGACTTGCCGGACCCGGGCAATCCCCTTATCCCTTTCTAAAAACAACTACCGTAACAGCAACCACAAAGTGCGTTTTCACGCAATCCTTGTAGTCAGCTATTACGGTAGCTGGTAGAAACGCCCGACCGAAATTACGGGCCTATACAGGATGCACCTGTTTATAAACAGCTCGCCCCTACTTTACCACGCCCCCCAATGGGGGGTCCAGGGGAATCATTCCCCCGGCGGGAATTCCAAAGGGCAGAACCCCTTTGACCGCCGGAGGCATATTAGTGCGATTCTATTTCATCATCCAGCGACCTTGGCAGCAAGAGGTTGGTAAATATGGCGGTCAGGCCGCCCGCAGCCACCGGGGAGTGCAGCAAGTCGCCCAGCCAGTGGGGCAGATTTTGCACAAAAGAGGGCTGAAAGGCCGCGCCTACGCCCACGCCGATGGAAATGCCGATAATCATGATCGAGCGGCGGGTCATTTCGTCGGTAAAAATGATGCGCATGCCGGTGGCCGTGATAATGCCGAACAGCAGGATAAGCGCGCCGCCCAGCACCGGGTCGGGGATGATGTTAAAAACGACCCCGACTATCGGGAACACGCCGAGTATGAACAGAAACACGGCAATGACCTTGCCCACATGGCGGCTGGCGTTGCCGGTAAGCTGAATAACGCCGTTGTTCTGGGCGAAAATTGCCATGGGGAAGGAGTTGAACAGACCCGCGGTAAACGAGGCAAAGCCGTCGCATAAAATGCCGCCGGCAAGGCGCTTGATGAATACCGGCCCGCTGGTCGGTTCTTTGGAAAGCATGGACGTGGCCGAAATATCGCCCGTGGCCTCAACAGTGCTGATCACATACAAGAGCGCGATGGAAATAAAGCCGCTCAGGGTGAAATCCATGCCATACTTGAAGGGAACGGGCACAGAGAAAACGGGCACGTTTTCCGGGACCGTGTTAAGCATGCCCCAGTACCAGGAAAGGACCGCGCCGACCAGAAAGCCGATGATCATGGCGCTCATGCGAAGGGCCGGGTTTTTGAAACAGTTGAAAACCAGAATGGTCAACAACACAATGCCGCCAAGGCTCAGGTTTTTGAGCGAGGCGAAATTCTCCGTACCGATGCTGGCAAAGCCGCCAACCACGTTGACCATGGCCACGTTAAGCAGCGAAATGCCCACCAGGGTTACGGTAATGCCGCAAACGAGCGGCGTAAACACCTTGCTCAGCATGCCCGTCATGCGCGACAGGCCCATTTGCACAAAAGAGCCTACAACGGTCGCCCCGCTCATCAGGGCAATCACGCCTTCCTTGCTCAAGGATGGGTCGTCGTGCATGGCGGTGACACCAATAGCGATAAAAGCGGTAGGAAAAATGAAGCTTGTGGCCTGGATGCTCAAAAGCCCGGAACCTATGGGGCCGACCTTGGTTGTCTGGATAAAGGTGCCGATACCCGAGACAAAAAAGGCGATGTTGACCATATAGATGGTGATGTCCAGCGGCATATCCAGCGCCCGGCAGATAATCAGGGGTGGCGTGCCTATGCTGATAACCATGCTCATAAGGTGCTGCAAGGCGGTGAGCAGGGAAATATGCAGGGGGGGCTTGTCTTCCAGTCCGAAAATAATACCCAGGTTTTTACCGCTTTTGATGGTGTCTTCGTTCATGCTTGCTCCTTAAAGCATTACGGATTTCAGACGCTCCATGAGCGCGTAAAAGCGAAACACATTTCGCCTGCGCTCGCGTCTGCGTAGCGGGCGGCCAAAGCCGCCGCGAAAGCATTGGGCTGCTCCCTACAGCGCAATGCTTCCAGTCGCTGCATCAATGCAGGCGCAGGAAAAAATTGATGGCGAAACAGATGGAAATAACCCACATGACCGCGCTTACTTCCTTGTAACGGCCAGACAGGGTTTTCATGAGTGCATAACTGATGAAACCGAAGCCGAAGCCGCTGGCAATGCTGTAGGTGAGGGGCATCATGATGATGGTAAGAAAAGCGGGGACGGCAATGGTAAAATCGTCAAACTTGATGTGCACCACTTCCTGCATCATGAGCGCCCCGACAATAATCAGGGCCGGGGCAGTGGCAAAGGCAGGGACAATGCCCACCAGAGGGGCGAATATCAAAGAGACCAGGAAAAGCAGGGCCACAAACACAGCGGTAAGGCCGGTTCTGCCGCCCGCCGCGATACCGGCGGCGCTCTCAATATAGCTGGTAGCCGTGGTGGTTCCCACACAGGCGCTGGCCATGGTGCCGATAGAGTCGGTAATAAGCGCTTTGTCAAGGCCCGCTATGTGACCGTCCTTGTCCATGAGGTTCGCTTTTCGCGACAGGCCGATGAGCGTGCCTATATTGTCAAACAAGTCTACAATGGTCAGGGTGAAGACAATGGAAAAAAGCCCGTAGCCGACAGCGGCCATGATATCCATTTCCAGAAACAGGGGGGCCATGCTGGGCACGTTGAGGCTGGCTATTTCAGAAAGGGAAGCCGGAACCTTGACCGCGCCCATGCCCATGCCGAGCAGCGTGACAAGCAAAATGCCGATTAAAATCGCCCCGGCCACGTTGCGGGCCATCATGGCCCCGATAATAAACACGCCAATAATGGCCAGCAGCGCGCCCGGCTGGGTGAGATCGCCAAGCGTGACAAAGGTGGCGTTATTGGCAACGATAATGCCGCAGTTTTTCAGGCCGATAAAGGCGATAAACATGCCAATGCCCACAACAATGGCATATTTCATGTCCATGGGCACGGAATCGATAATCAGCTGGCGCAGGCGCGTAACTGTAAGAATCAGGAAGAGTACGCCTGAAATGAACACCGCCCCGAGGCCAGTTTGCCAGGGCAGCCCCATTACGCCGCACACGTAGTAGGCGAAAAAGGCGGTAATGCCCATACCGGGCGCTACCGCCACCGGGAAGTTGGCCCAAAGCCCCATGCCCAGCGTGATTACCGCCGTGATCACAATATTGGCGGTAACGGCCGCGTCCTTGGGCATGCCCGCGTCCGCCAGCATGGAAGGCACCACAAAGATGATGTACGCCATGGCCATGAAGGTGGTCAGCCCGCCGATAAATTCGGTTTTGACCGTTGTCCCTTTTTCTTCAAGCTTGAAATAGCTGTTCAGGGCGTCTCGCAACACAGACATGGTGTTTCTCCTTCGGCGTTTGGCGGTGGGAAGGGCTATTTTATTGCATTACGGTTACTTGGCGATACAACACTGCTCCAGAAAACGCCGGAGCAGATTGCCGGTAATGGCTTTGCGGTACGGACCGGATTTACGCGGTTGCACATCTTCTCTGACGGCGGCTACAGCCACCTCAATCAGCTTCTTGTCCAGGGTCTTGCCGACAAGGGCCGCCTCAAGCAGGGGCAGGCGTCTTGGCACGGGCGACATGCTGCCCGCAGCCGCTCTGGCCGTGACAATGCGCGTTTCATCAAAACACAGTGCAATGGCAAGGGACACGCGTGAAAGGGTAAGCGCCTCTCGCGAGCCGCGCTTGTAAAACACCTGCTTTGTGCCGGGGGCAGGCAGGGGTACGATAATGGCGGTCAATAGCTCGTCCGGCGCAAGGTCTACCTTGCGGTAGCCGAGAATGAAGTCTTCCAGAGCCACAAGGCGCGCCCCGCGCGCGGCAGACATAAGCTCCACCGAAGCGCCAAGAGCCATGAGCGGGCCGGGCAGGTCTGCCGCGCCGGATGCTGTGCAGATATTGCCGCCAATGGTGGCCCTGTTGCGTATGGCGGGCGCTGCGCACCCGCTGGAGGCTTTTGCCAGCGCGGGCAAGCGGTTTTGGATCAGCGCGCTGCCAAGAATATCCGTATTGACTACAGCCGCGCCGATTCGTATTGCGCCGTCCTTTTCTTCAATGAGCTTCAGTTCCGGCAGGCTGAAAATATCCATGGCTTTTGCCGGTTTGAGCTTGCCGCTTTTCATGTCCGGTCCGATATCCGTGTTACCGCAAACAAGCAGCGCGTCCGGGTGTTTCGCCCGGATTTCCAGGGCTTCCCCAAGGGAGGCGGGCCGGAAGAAGTGGTCTTTTTCCTCGTCTGAAAACACCGGGGCAAAGGAGTTTTCCGTATCCTGCTGCCAGCTTGGGGCGTAGCCGTTACGCACGGCGCTTTCCACAGAAGCGTAAATACGGGCGTAGCCTGTGCAGCGGCACAGGTTCCCGGACAGGGCCACGCGCGTTTCTTCCAGGCTGGGCGCGGGCGTGTCCTGCAAAAGGGTGCGGGCGGCAAGCACCATACCCGGCGTGCAAAAACCGCACTGTATGCCGCCTTCTTCCACAAAAGCCTGCTGCAACTTGTCCGGGCAGCCGTTTTCGCCAAGCCCTTCAATGGTCAGAATGGTGGAGCCGGCGGCCTGCATGGCCGGAATCATGCAGGCGTTGACGAGGCGGCCGTCAAGGATAACGGAACATGCGCCGCATTCGCCCTCGCCGCAGCCTTCCTTGCAGCCGGTCAGGGACAAGTCATCCCGCAAAAGGTCGAGAAGTCGGGCCAGGGGAGCGGTATCAACACTGCGGCGTGTGCCGTTCACGGTAAAAGCGATGTTCATGACGCGCTCCCTGTCTTCATGGTTCCGCCCTCTTCTTCCAGCAGGCCGAACAGATATTCTCCGGTTAGCGGCACTTCCACGGCAAACACACCGCAGGCGTTATCCACTGCGGCGGCAATGGCCGGGGCGCCGCCGTCACAGGCAAGCTCGCCAAT
>JAJDIC010000002.1 GCA_030266525.1 Desulfovibrio sp. OttesenSCG-928-G15
TGGTTTAACCGATTTGTAATTAAAAAAGCGCTCCTCCCCGTTTTTACAGATAATCGGAAGGTCAAAGGTGGGAATTTCGCCGTCAAGAATGGTGGGAATGATGTCCTGTTTGAAAAGTTCTCCCAAATCCTGACCGATTACCAGGTCAAAGCGCGACCCCACAAGTTCTTCCTGTGAAAAACCGAAAGCTTCTACCGCGCCCGGGTTGGCATATTCAAAAACGCCGTCCCGGTTTAGCAAGAGAATACTCTGCGGAGAACTGTCCACAATAGAGGACATGCGCAGCAAGGCATCTGCCGTGACCGCGCGCCCGATAACCGCCGAAATAATGCTGCCTATCAACACGCCAAGCTGAATGTCGCTTCTGCTCCAGTTGCGCTCCTGCTCTGTATCGTCAAAGCAGAGCAACCCCCACAGTTCGCTGCCATTGTAGACAGGCACGACCAGAATGGACTTTGCGCCGTGCGCTGTCAGCCATTCATGCCCGTTGGCGTCCGCAAACGCGGTGATGGCCACATGGTCAGCCCTGTTCACCGCTATTTCATGGTATACGGCATCGTTTGACGCTACGGCAAAGCTGCTGTTTTTCAGGGAAACAAGGTCTCTGCGTTCCGGGTTAAGCCATTCGGCCAGTGTTTCAAAAGCTCCGGGCTCCCTGCCTTCGTCTGTGCCGCCGTTCCCGTTTGCCGGTTTGGCCTCGGCAAGATGAATCAGCAACAGGCGGCTTAACTCAAGAAACTCCCCGGCCATGCCGAGCGCGTTGTCAATAAAGGCTTCGGTATCTTTCGCGGTGATGAAGCTGCGGGCAATGTCCGACATAAGGCTTTGCTGCTCAAGGCGTTTTTTGAGCCTCTCTTCAGAATGCTTGCTTCCGGAGATATCCAGAGAATGGTGTAACTGCACCCTTCTTCCGTCCAACCAATCTATCATCCGGTCAATCTGCCGAAAGTATTTGCCGGTGTCAGGGTTGTGCAACTCCCAGGCCACGGCTTTGCCGGAAGGGTCAAGGGTATTGAAGGGGCAGCCTTCGCAAGGCCCGGTCAGGCCCTGTCTCAAGCGTTCCCAGCAGACCTTTTCCTCATCTTCCACCGCCGCAATGCCTATGTCGCGGCAATGATCCAGCATGGTGTCGTTAACAAAAAGCAGCCGCCCTGTTTTCGGGTCAACCACATAAATGAACGACTCCATTCCGTTCAAAACAATGCGCAAAACATCCATGGCGGTGGTGGATTGACGCAGACGCTCAACCATTTCATTGATGGAGGCGCACAGACGGGCAAATTCCTGGCTGTGGGAATAGCGCCCCGGGTCAAGGGTGCGGGCTTCGCTAATCAGGGATATGTCGTTGTTAAGCAGGACCATGGGCCGCAAAACAAAGCGATCGGTCACAAGGTACAGCACTGCGGAAAAAAGGAGCAAGGCAAGGGTAAGCAAAAGCTCCACCTTGTCCAGCATGGCCTTGCCGCTCAAATACATGGCGCGTCTGTCACTCATATGCAGCCGGATGGGAGCGCCCGTCAGGCTGGGCAACGTCAACGTGGTGGTGACGTATTCGTCGCTCTTTTGCCTTTCGTCGTTAAAGGCTGTTTCTTTCTGGTTGTCCGCGCCGATAATGGTGAACTGAATGGAATCAAACCGTGTGATGTCCTTAAAATAGGCATCGGACAAAATACTGCCCATATATAAAATGCCGCAGGGGTGTTCCACCTTTGCAGAGGGCAGTACGGGCATGGCTGCCACACTATAGGCCGTTCCGTTCAACAGAAACACGCCCCCAACGCCTCTATTGATCACATTGTCATCATTGGAACGCCCTTCATAAAAGCGGGCCAGGGCCTTTTCCCTGAAGGTATCGAGAAAGGAAGACAGGCCCGGCGGTTCTTCAAGAGGAACGCCGTTCAGATAGTCATACCACTCACTGTACAGGTCTTTCCCGTCCAGGCTCTTGATAAACATGAAGTTCATCCGGTAATTCTGTACAGGAGAACCTTCAAACCAGTTGTTTTTAATAAAATCGGGGTTTTTCCCCTGAGCGAACAATGCAGTTTCATCAAACTGGGCTGTATCATCTGCCATCTGATACGTGTAGCGCATCGCAGAATCAAACAGTCCACTCAGCGAGCGTTGCTGTTTTTCAAGCAGCATGTCTTCGGAATGCAGGAGCATTTGCGGCACAGTGCTATGAAAGACGACAAACAACAGGGCACCAACCCCCAGAAGCCCGAAGAGTAAAAACACCAACACAATGGTGCGCAGTGAACGTATCTTTCGGGAGTTGTTTGTATCCATGCTTACAAATTTTCCCTGGCGCGAGAAGGAAGAAAAAAAGTTACGCAACAGCATTCGTTACAAGCGTGACAACAACACACTTATGGGTCTTCACCTTACACACAAGTTGCCGTAAAGTCGATACATTACTACCCAACACATGCCCACGACCGAACGCAAAAAAGCAGCGGCATTGAACATACACAACACCACCGCTTTTTACAGCAGCCCCTTGTGTACTGTCTCAAAAATTCATGAGTAAATTTCTGAGAAGATCGCAAGGCGAAAAGCGTGGTTTCCGCCTTGCTCACGCCGTCGAGGGGCGGCGCGCCGGGCTTGACAGACAGGCGGCCAGTGTCCTGATTTTGTATATGAATTGAGCAAAGCCCCCCCCTTTCCTCTTATTCTCCGGCAACAGCGAACCCGGGGAAGCACAGTTTTTTTTTCGTAGGGCAAGGCGCAGGCCATTTAGATGAGGAAGGGCAGGACTCTTCAGTCCTGCCCTTCCTCATCTAAATGGCACCGTAACAAGGCCCTATGGAATTAAATCGATGCTTCCCGCTATTCTTCGGCCCAGTGGAGCAGCCCCAGCGATGGCGCTGTGGGCAGCAGGGGGTGTACGGGGATAGCCCGCACGGTAAAGCCGAAGCGACCGGCAGTTTTGGCCAGCATGCTGCCCTGGTAAGTTTGCCAGCCGTCTTCCAGCGGTCCTACCGGGTGCATGGGAAGAAGCTTCCTGTTGATAAAGGTATTGTCCTGTCCAAGGTGCCCGACATAGATTTCCAGTTGGACGTGCTCCGCGGGAATGTTGGCAAGAAATACCTTGGCGGTCACTTCGGAAGCCTGGCCCACATAGAGCGTGTCGTCATTCACGGCTTTGACATCACGCACTTTCAGGTCGCCCCACTTGGTCATGATATTCATGCGCCAGGCAGAAAGCTCGCGGGCGGCGGAGAAGTTGTTTTCATACAGCTTGCGGTGACTGCGGCAGGCCGGAATGTACGAGCTTTCCACATAATCGCTTACCATGCGGTTGGAGTGGAAGCGCGGACCGAATTCTGCCAGCGCGGCTTTCATGCGCTTCACCCAGGCTGTTGGCAGGTTGCCTCTGGAGCGCTCATAAAAATCCGGAATAATTTCCGATTCCAGCACCTTGTACAAGGTTTGCAATTCCACTTTATCCTGGTAGGCCGGGTCGTCATACTCCTCACCCTTGCCAATGGCCCAGCCGAGGCTGTTGTCTGCCTTCCAGGCCTCGTCCCACCAGCCGTCCAGCGTACTGAATTGCAACACGCCGTTAAACATGGCCTTCATGCCGCTTGTGCCGCAGGCTTCCAGCGGACGCCTTGGGTTGTTAAGCCACACGTCGCAACCGGAAATAAGGTGAGAAGCGATTTCCATATCATAGTCTTCCAGGAAGACCATGCTCATCCAGAAATCGTTTTCACGACAAAGGTTGATAATTTCCTTCATCAGCTGCTTGCCGCCGTTATCATGCGGGTGAGCTTTACCGGCAAAAATAAACTGCACGGGCCTGTCCATGTTGGAAACAACGCGTTTCAGGCTTTCCAGGTCTTCCATAATCAGACGGGCGCGTTTGTAAGTGGCAAAGCGGCGGGCAAAGCCGATGGTCAAAGCGCCTGGATCAAGGAAGTTTTCCACGTCATCCAGTTCGCGCGCGCGCGCGCCCTGCGAAACCATTTGCGCCCTGACACGCTGACGGACAAAGGCGACCAGACGGGCGCGAAGCTTTTCATGCACCCGCCAGATTTCCGCGTCGGGAATATTGTTGACCAGCGGCCAGATAAGGCTGCCGTCGCGTTCTTCACGCCAGGTCTCTCCGAGGTAGCGGTCAAACAGTGTGCCCATTTCCGGGGCAACCCAGGAAGGCGCGTGCACGCCGTTGGTTATGGCCCCGATGGGCACATCATCCACCGGGAACTGGCCCCATATCCTGTGCCACATTTTTCGCGAAACAACCCCGTGCAACTGCGAAACCCCGTTGTTGAAACGGGAAAGTTTCAGGGCAAGCACCGTCATGCAAAACTCTTCGCTGTCGTCACGCGGCTCTTCCCGACCAAGGGCAAGAAACACCTTGAAGGCCAGCCCCATATCTCTTGCATAGTCTTCAAAGTATTGCTGCATGAGAGCGGGGGGGAACCTGTCGTTCCCGGCCGGAACCGGGGTGTGGGTGGTAAACACACTGCCGGAAGCGGCGAGTTCAACCGCCACTTCAAAGGGCAGGTTGTTCTTTTTCATCAGAATACGCACCCGCTCAAGGCCGGCAAAGGCGCAGTGCCCTTCGTTCATGTGCATGACATGCGGCTCAATGCCGAGTACATGCAGGGCCTTTATGCCGCCGATGCCCAGCAAAATCTCCTGCCACAGGCGCATTTCCAGGTTGCCGCCATACAGCCGTGCGGTAATGGCGCGAAATTCGGGCGGGTTTTCGGCAATGTTGGTATCAAGCAGATACAGGCTGATTCTGCCAACCTTGGCTTCCCAAATTTGCGCGGCCAGCGGCCTGTCGCCGATGGACAGGTGCACCATGGCCGGTTCGCCGGAAGGCGTGGTGGCTACCTGCATGGGCATTTGCTCAAAATCGTAATCCGGGTAGCGCTCCTGCTGCCAGCCATCAGGGGTCATGTATTGGCGGAAATAGCCATTGGCATAGGCAAGACCAATGCCGACAAGCGGCACATTCAAATCACTGGCAGATTTCAGGTGATCGCCCGCCAGAATGCCGAGGCCGCCGGAATAGATGGGCAGGCACAGGCTTACGCCGAATTCAAAGCTGAAATACACCACAGCGGGCGAACCGGATTGCACGCCTTCAAAATGATAGGTGGACGGCGCGTTCAGGTAGCCCTTGAGAGCCTCAACCTGCTGTGCAAGTCTTTTCTTGTAGTATTCGTCCTGGGCAAGAGCGTCATAGCGTTCCTGGGGAACGTGATTTAACATCCAGACCGGGTTTTTATAGCTTTCCTCCCAAAGAGCCGGATCGATATCGGCAAAAAGCTCTTCGATTTCATTGTTCCAGGCAAACCAGTAGTTGTGCGCGAGGAACCAAAGCGGATCAAGTTCTGCGGGAAGTTTGGGAATAATGGAAAAAATACGAAGGGGCTGCATAAACTCTCCTCAAAAATATGTATGCGTCATGCACAAAGCTTTGACTTACGCCCTTGTCGCGCGTAATGCAAAAGAATTGACGCTGCATTGCAATTTACACCCGAGCCCGGTGGCTACGGTGCGCAGTATGCAGCCATTCTTTCACAGGAGAGCGTTTGTGACAAGTGTTTCCGCGCTTCAAGCAGCCGTTGGCGTGTTCTTTTTTCGTGACGCCTTGTCATTATATACGCCAGACGGCCTGCGCCCCGCCACTTTCGGCTCTGCCGGAACAGACCTTCGCGCCTGCCTCGAAGATACTGAACTCCATGTAGACATTCCCCCCGGCGAACGACGATGCCTCCCTTCCGGCATTGCCATAGAGCCGCAAACACCGGGAATTGCCGGTTTTATCTATTCCCGCAGCGGCCTCGGCGCAGTAACCGGGCTTACAGTAGCCCAGGGCGTCGGCGTTATTGACCCGGATTACAGGGGGGAAATCAAGGTTTTCCTCTTGAACACCAGCTCTGAAACGCAACGGGTGAACAAAGGCGACAGAATAGCCCAGCTCATTTTCCAGCCTTTTGCGTATCCCGCGTTTCATACGGTAACCGAGCTAGGCGCCACCAAAAGGGGCGAAGGCGGCTTCGGGCATACCGGCAAGCTGTAAATCCATCCGCCCGCTTCGCTACATATTGCGAACCACAACCACCGCACAACACGAGAGGGATATGGCTCACGCCCGCCCTCCCTTATTGAGTATGGAGCAAACCATGAGTACCCTTGATGCAATACGGCAGGAAGAAGAAAGCCTTTTATTCAAAACATACGCCCGCTACCCTATCACGGTGGACAAGGGGCTTGGCAGCCGCCTGTGGGATTTGGACGGCAAGGAATATGTCGATCTGCTCGCAGGCATTGCGGTAACGGGCCTTGGCCACTGCCACCCGGAAATAGCCTACACCATGGCCGCCCAGGCAAAAAAGCTCATCCATGTGAGCAACCTGTTTTACCAGCGCGAGCAACTGGCTCTGGCAAAACGCCTGCTTGGCACAGCGCACTACAACAAGGCTTTTTTCTGCAATTCCGGCGCAGAGGCCAATGAAGCGGCAATAAAACTCGCCCGCCGCTATCAGCAACGGGTGCGCAATACAGATGCTTTTGAGGTACTCACCTTTGAAGGCTGCTTCCACGGCAGAACCCTTGCCGCCGTAGCCGCTACAGGCCAGATCCGCTTTCAGGACGGCTTTTCCCCCATGCCCGAAGGCTTCAAACAAATCCCGCATGGCGACCCGGCCGCCCTGGAGGCGGCGATTGGCGACAAAACCGCCGCCGTTCTGCTGGAGATGGTGCAGGGCGAAGGCGGCATAAGGCCCGCGACAAAAGAATTTGTCCAGGCCGTTGCCGCACTGTGCAAAAAGAACAATATCCTGTTTATGGTGGATGAAGTGCAAACCGGCATGGGCCGGACAGGCAAATGGTGGGCGTTTCAACATTTCGGCGTTACACCGGACGTGATGACAACGGCCAAGGCCCTTGCCAACGGCCTGCCCATGGGTGCCATGCTGGCCACTGACGAAGTAGCCAGAGCCTTTGTAAGCGGCAGCCACGCCACCACCTTCGGAGCCGGGGCACTTGTTTCCGCCGTGGCCGAAAAAACCCTGGAAATCATCGAGCGCGACAAACTTGTGCACCGTGCGGAAGAACTCGGCGCATGGACCATGGACCGCTTCCGGCAAGCCGGGGAAAAACATCCCGGCACAATCCGGGAAGTACGGGGAATGGGCCTGATGATCGGCATAGACCTTGCTTTTCCCGGCAAGGAAGTATGGCAGGCCTTGATAGAAAAAGGCTTTATTTTGAACCTTACCCAGGAAACCGTACTCCGTCTTCTCCCGGCACTGACCATAGCCAAAGAAGATCTGGAAGCCTTCGCCCGTGCCCTGGAGGAAGTTCTCGCTACCAGAAAGTAGCGCTCTTTGCATAAAAATTGGGGGCAGGACGTATTGTCCTGCCCCTGACTCTCTACAAAAGGGATGCCAAGCAGCCCCCGTTTCCTGATTCACCAGATGCAGCGTTTCCTAAAGCAGATCACGGGCTACGCGCACGGCTTCCACAGCATCTTTCGCATAGTGCGCTCCAATGGTTTTGGCATATTCCGGCGTGACCACTGCCCCACCTACCATAACCGGAATATCCGCTCCTTTTTCCTTGAGCAGCGCAACCGTGTCTGCCATGCGCACCATGGTGGTGGTCATCAGCGCGGAAAGCCCGATAAGCTTTGCTCCACGGGCGATAGCCTGTTCGACTATTTGCTCGGCGGGCACGCTTTTGCCGGCATCCACCACGTCGAAGCCGTAGTTGGCAAGCATCAGGTTGACAATATTCTTGCCGATGTCGTGAATATCGCCTTCTACTGTGGCCAAAACAATTACCGGGCGCTCGGTCTTTTGCGTCCCTGTTTCCAGTAAAGGTCGCAGCAGGGCAAAAGCTTTTTGCATGGTTTCGGCAGAGCGGATGAGCTGGGGCAAGAAATATTCTTTTTTCTCATACTTTTCACCAACTTGCATAATAGCCGGAATAAGCCTCCCGCTCACTATGGCAAAGGGGTCTTCCTTCGCATCCAGCGCAGTCTGCACAAGAGCGCCCACTTCCTGCGTACGTCCATGGATAACGGCATTTTCCAGGGTAGCGGCCACCTGCGCCCCTCCGGCTGCGGCTACGGAACCGGCCTGTGCCCCGCCCTGCCCCGACGTCCATGAGGTATAGCGCCCCACAAAAGATTCCGCCCCCTCGTCATGTCCAAGCAAAAGGTTGACCGCGTCCTTTGCCTCGGCAATGCGCCCGGTGGAAGGGTTGGCTATGCAGGAGCGCATTCCCGCCCCGGCAGCCAGGGAGAAAAAGGCTCCGTTCACCAGCTCTCTCGCGGGCAGGCCAAAGGAAATATTGGAAAGCCCGCAGGTTACGGGCAGGCGCAGTTGCTCCGTGCAATAGCGGATAAAGGCCAGGCATTCCCGGCCCGCTTCGGGGCTGGATGAAACCGTCAGCACCAGGGCGTCCACCAGGGCCAGGCTGCGCGGAATATGCAGGGCTTCCATACGGGCCAGCAAATCTTCTACAATAGCAATGCGCTCGGAAGCTTTTACCGGAAGTTCTTTTCCCTTGAGCGGCAAAAGGATAAACGGCGAACCATAGTCCCGGCACAAGGGGCCCAGGCGCTCAAGCCGCCCTTCTTCCCCGCTGATGGAGTTGACCAGGGCAGAGGCCGGGTACAGGGCAAGAGCCTGTTCAATGGCATCCATGTTGGAAGAGTCCAGCGAAAGGGGCAAGGCCCCCTGCGTACACAAGCGGGACACAAGGTCCGGCAGGCAGCGCACTTCATCTACCATGGGTGCGCCCACGTTCACATCCAGAATATCCGCCCCGGCAAGGGTTTGTTCTTCCGCAAAGCGCAGGGCTGTGGCGTATTCGCCGGCTTGCAGTTCCGCGCTCAACTGCTTTTTGCCGGTGGGATTGATACGCTCACCGATAATGCGGAACGCTTCGTCCTTGCCTATAGACACCAAAAGGGAGCGGGAGCTTACGGCAATGCCTTCCCGGACAGGCCTTGCACCGGGAAGCGGCATGCCCTGTATGGCTTTTTTCAGGGCTGCAATATGCTCAGGAGTGGTGCCGCAGCAACCGCCGACAGCCTGCACTCCGGCTTTTGCGAATTCGGCGGTATATTCGGCAAAAGCTTGCGGTTGCAAGGGAAAACTGGTCACTCCATCCTGTAAAACAGGCAGACCTGCATTGGGCTGCACAAGTATGGGCACAGGGGAAGCGGCTACCATATGGGCAATGGCCGGGCGCATTTCCACAGGCCCCGCGCTGCAGTTGATGCCTATAAGATCCACTCCGAGGTTGGCAAGTGTGGCCACACACACCTCCACCCCGGAACCGGTAAGGGTTTTCCCTTCCTCATAGGTCATGGAAACGGCCACAGGACAGCGCCCCGCCCTTCTCGCCGCAACCACTATGGCTCTGGCCTCGGCGATATCAAACTGGGTTTCCGCAAGAATACAGTCCACCCCGCCATCCATGAGGCCGAGAATCTGCTCTTGAAAACCCCGGACCATATCCTCAAAAGCCATATCGCCAAGGGGACGAAGGAAAGAGCCGGAAGGCCCGACGCTTCCGGCGACAAAAACCTGCCGGTCTGTAATGCTGGCAGCCGCCTCGCGAGCCATGCGGGCCATGCGCTTGTTGAAGTCGCGCGTTTCCAGCCCCGCTGGCAATTTGAAGGGGCTGCCGCCAAAGGTGCAGGTGGTCAAAACATCCGACCCGGCCAGTGCGTATTCGCGGTGAATGGAAACGAGAACATCCGGCTGCTCAAGGCAGAAGCGTTCCGGCTCCTCCCCTGGGCCAAGCCCCCTTTTTTGCAGCATTGTGCCCATAGCTCCATCAAAAAGAAGACGCGTACCCGATGCAAGTGCTGCAAGAAAATGTGACATATCTACCTCTGCGCTTTGGCCTTGTTCATGATGTGAACAGCCCTGATGAATAAATCTTTCGTAGCAGGCTCTTATAAGCGTGCCCCGGTGAAACGTACTTAAAAGCATTGAAAAGAACAAATAAAAAAACTATACTCAAAATAGTGCAAAGCGTCGGACGCTGCTGCATATCCCGTTCCGGGCACCCTTTCTCCTAACTGTTATGTGCGTTTGGCAGCCGGGTGGTTGTCTGTCAGTTCAAACGGGCGCGAAACGCCCCGCCCCGCTCAGTCATAAAAAACAAGCATACCGCCAGGGCCATGCCATTGTTGCGGTATAACAATATTTTCAAGCTGGTAATATGGTTAAGACAACAAAAAAGAAAGCCGGGACGGCAAAGTCCATGGCCGAAACGCCCATTGCCAGAACTCCGAAACACAGCCCGTCCGAGTCCGGCAGCGCGGCTGATCAGCACGGCGACGCAGATCAGGCAAACGCGCCTGACGTGTTGCCCCCGGAAGACGAAGAAGACCTCTCAAGCCTTGAGCCGGATGGTGAAGACCTTGGCCCGGACGAACTTTCCGGCGACCTTTCTCTTGACGGCGGCATGGGAGACGACAACCTTCCTTCAATCATGCCCGAGTCTTCCGGTCAACTCGCGCTGTTTACTCGCCACCCACCGGAAAAAACCAAAGACAGCCTGCAGCTGTATCTTCGTGAAATCAACCGTTTTCCGCTGCTTGCCCCGGACGAAGAGGTTGAACTCGCCCGCAAGGTGCGTGACAACAGCGACCCGGATGCCGCCTTCCGGTTGATTTCTTCGCACTTACGCCTGGTTGTGCGTATTGCCATGGACTTTCAGCGCCGCTGGATGCAAAACGTGCTTGATCTTGTTCAGGAAGGCAACGTCGGACTTGTACGCGCGGTAAGCAAATTTGACCCGGAAAAGGGCATCAAGTTTTCCTATTACGCCACGTTCTGGATCAAGGCGTATATTCTCAAGTTCATCATGGATAACTGGCGTCTGGTAAAAATAGGCACAACCCAGACCCAGCGCCGGCTTTTTTATAACCTGAACAAAGAACGACAACAGCTTGTCGCCCAGGGGTTTGACCCGGACGCCAACCTGCTCGCGGAAAGGCTGAATGTGACGCCGGAGCAGATTATCGAAATGGAGCAGCGCCTTGACGCCTCCGATATGTCGCTTGACGCCCCGGTCAGTGATGAAGACGTTCGCGGCGCAACCCGTATGGACTACCTGCCTGCCCTCGGCCCCGGCATTGAAGAAACGCTCGGCAACGGGCAAATGGCGGAAATGGTGCGCAACCGGCTTGAGTCGCTTGTTCCCTCCCTTTCCGACAAGGAACAATACATCCTTGAACACCGCCTGCTTTCCGACGACCCGGTTACCCTGCGGGAAATAGGCGATATGTTTCATATTACCAGAGAACGCGTACGGCAAATCGAAGCCCGCCTCCTGCAAAAGGTTCGGGACCATTTATTCAAAAATATCAAAGATTTCTCCAGAGACTGGATTGAACAATAATGACAACAGACAGAAAAAAAATCATAACCTTGCCTTCGTTGCGCAGCCTGTGTCGGACCCTTGTTTTGGGCGTTTCCGTACCGGCGCTCTTTTTCTGCACCACGGGCTGCGCCCGCCAGCCGGGCGATTCCGATTCCGGCCTTACCATACAGGAAGCCCAACGCCAGATGGACCCCTCGCCCATGCGCCTGAGTCAGGACGCGCAGCAGCTTTATTACAACCTGTTGCTGGCAGACGGCCTTGCGGACAATTCCCATCCGGTAATTGCCGCTTCCCTGCAAAAGTTGGTATCGCTCGATCCCAGCCCTTACAATTATAGTACCGGCTCCGCACTGCTTCTCTCCAGGGGCGACTACCCGAACGCTCTGCAAATGGTGAAGCAGGGCCTTACCCGCTATCCGGACAACACCGGCCTGACCCTTATCCTGACAGCCATTTACACCGAAATCGGCAAAATCCCCAACGCGGTAGAATTGCTGGAAAGTTTTATCAAAAGAAATCCCCGTTCGCCGGAAATTGCCGAAGCGCTGGTCAGGCTCTACCTGAACACCGGTCAGGATGACAAAGCCGCCACCCTGATGACCGTTTTGCCCCAGACAGACAAATCACCGGAAGGAGAATTGTTCCGGGCCAACGTGCTGACCACCGTCGGCAGAGCTGCTGAAGCGAAAAAAATTTTGCAAGGCCTGGTCAAAAAGAACCCCAAGTTTTTTGAGGCGTGGCTGGAACTCGGCTACATAGCCGAAGGCGACAAGGATTTTTCCGAAGCGCTCAAAGCCTACGGCAAAGCAGCGGAACTCATGCCGGACAATGAAGACCTGATGCTTCGTCTTGCCAGCCTGCACATTTCGGTCAAGGCCCCGGACAAAGCCATGAGCATACTGGAAAAAGCCAAGCCCACGCCGGTTTTATTTTTACAGGCCACAGCCCGTTTTTTTGAAAGCGGCTATACGGAATACGCCCAGCGCACCCTTGATCGCGCCCAGGAACTGGGCGGCAGCGCCGATGAAATCAACATCGTCCGCTCCATGATCAAGCAAAAACTTTCCGGTAAAACCGAAGACGCCCTCGCCCCCTTGCGTCTGGTGCCGGATTCCAGCCCGCTCTATTCTTCCGTTCTTTTGCAAAAAGCCCAGATATACCTTGGCGTAAAACAGTATGAGCAGATGATTGCCGTTGCCAGAGACGGGCAAAAAAACTTCCCCCAAATCAGCGAATTTGTGAAACTGGAAGCTTTCGGCCTGGTCAAGACGGGTAAGGGAGACACCGCCATCTCTTTGCTGGAAAAGCACCTCAAGCGCTCCCCCAACGATGAGGACATGCTCTACACCCTTGGCACAGTGCTGGACGAATTCGGGAAGAAAAAAGAAGCCATGGCCACCATGGAGCGCCTTATCAAGGTAAACCCCAAGAATTATCAAGCCCTTAACTATGTTGGATATTCCCTTGCGGAACAAAACACCGACCTGAACAGGGCTTTGACCCTGGTAAACACCGCCCTTGAACAGTACCCGGATGCTGACTATATCATGGATTCCCTGGCCTGGGTGCAATACAGACTCGGCCGTTTTGAAGACGCCTGGAAAAGTATTAACCGCTGTCTGGAACTGGGCGGCGAAGAAGCCACCATATGGGAACATTATGGCGACATAGCCCTGGCCCTCGGCAAAAAGCAGGAAGCAGTGAAAGGCTACGCCGCCGCCATAGAAAAGCAATCGGAAAACCTGAACGAAATCAAACAAAAACTCTCCAGGTTGACGGGTAAGGAATAGTCCGCCGCCGCGAGGCTTTGGCAACTTACCCCTGCCCCCGCAACCCTTTTCGCCATACAAAGGATTTGTAATGCATCGCCCTGTTTTTGCCCGCCTGCTCCTGCTGCTTTTTGTCGTATTCAGTCTTGCCGCCTGTGCCGGGCATAAAGCTTCCGTACCCGCTGCCCCGGAACCGCCCAAAGATACGGACCTTTCCGGCGACAAGGCTTCTCGCATCTGGCAAAAGCTGGTTTCCAGGGCGAAGTCGGCCGAATTCATGAAGGGGCCGTTCCGCATAAGCGCCACATTGCGTTACACCGGCAAGGATGGGAAAAACACCCGCGTGTCCTCCCTTTTGTGGGGCAACGGAAAAGCCGAAAGCCCCTACCCTTTGCGCCTTGATTTGCTTGCCGGGGTCGGCACGGTAGTAGCCAAGGTGCGCGAGGATGAAATCCGCTTTGTCGTATTTGCCCCTGAGGAAAAAACTGCCTACGTGCATGAAGGCTCTGCCGCCACCCTTTCGTCTTTCGGTGTTCCCATTCCGCTTTCTTTAAGTGATTTAACCCTTATCCTCACCGGTCGGGGCGGGCTTTTGTTCCTGCCGGAAGCGAATGAAAGCAGAATACCGGAAGATCGCAAAGAAACTCCGACCGGGGCGCACTTCATCGTTGCCAACGCAAAACTTGCGGGCGAGCTGGAGGTTTCTGAACAGGGCGCCCCCCTTGAATGGCATGAAATAAACCGGGACGGCTGGACCATCATCATGGAACCCGGCGAAAAAGACCCGCTCATCCCGCAAAAACTGCGCATATCCCATACACAAGGCTATTCGGCGCTTATTACCATAAAGGAAATAGCCCGCGTTTCTCCGCCTTTTACCAAGGCCCAGCTTGATTTGCCCCTGCCTCCCGGCACCACGGAAAAGCCCATAGGCAGCAAATAGCGCGTCACACCAATCGCACTGCAACCACTCAAAGGACAAGCATGGAACCCGGAACCCTTTTTATCGCCTCTGATCACGCCGGTTTTTCACTCAAAGAGTTTCTTTCCGACTACTTTCAAGAAAAGGGTTGGAAGGTGGAAGACCTCGGGCCGCAAACCAGAGACAGTGTGGACTATCCCAGTTTCGCCCATACCCTGTGCGAACAGGTTTTGCAAACCGGGCACAAAGGCATTCTTATTTGCGGCAGCGGTATCGGCATGTCCATGGCAGCCAACCGGCACAAAGGCATCCGGGCCGCGCTCTGTACCTTGGAAACCCACGCCCGCATGTGCCGTTTGCACAATAACGCCAACGTTCTTTGCCTTGGCGAACGTATTACCGCACCCGCACTTGCCTGTCTTCTGGCCGAGATTTTCCTGATGACGGAGTTTGAAGGCGGCAGACATCAACACCGTATTGATAAAATAGAATGCTGATTTTCGGAGCGACCCATGCAACTCTATAATACCCTGAACCGTAAAAAAGAGCTTTTCACGCCCGCAATCCCCGGACAGGTTGGTCTGTACGCCTGCGGCATTACTGCTTATGACTACTGCCACATAGGGCACGCCCGCTCCGCCGTGGTGTTTGACGTGCTGGTGCGCTACCTGGAATACATTGGCAACAAGGTAACCTTTGTTCGCAACTTTACGGATGTTGATGATAAAATCATTAACCGGGCCAACGAGCTTGGCGTACCCAGCAATGAAATAGCCGAAAAATTCATCGCCGCCTTCCATGAAGACATGGACCGCCTCGGCGTGCGCCGGGCCACGATTGAACCCAAGGCTACGGAATATATCACCGACATGATTGATTTAAGCCGGGGCCTTATTGAAAAGGGCCACGCATATGCAACCACTTCCGGCGATGTGTATTTCAGGGTGCGCTCCTTTGACGGCTACGGCAAACTTTCCGGCAGAAGCGTGGATGACTTGCGCTCCGGCGCGCGCATAGCGCCGGGGGAAGAAAAAGAAGACCCGCTTGATTTCGCCCTGTGGAAAGCAGCGAAACCCGGCGAACCTTCCTGGGAAAGCCCGTGGGGTCCGGGGCGGCCCGGCTGGCACATAGAATGCTCGGCCATGAGTGAAAAAACCTTGCCCCTTCCCCTGGATATTCACGGCGGCGGGCAAGACCTCATTTTCCCCCACCACGAAAACGAAATCGCCCAGACAGAGGCCTATACCGGCAAAGGTCTGTCCCGCTTCTGGGTGCACAACGGTTTTGTGCAGATTGATTCGGAAAAAATGTCCAAATCGCTCAACAACTTCAAGACTATTCGGGATATTCTCGAACAATACCTGCCCGAAGTGCTGCGCATGTTCCTGCTGGGACGCCACTACCGCAGCCCGGTGGATTTCACCACTTCGGCCATGGAAGAATCGGAAAAAAACCTCAAGCGCCTCTATGAAACCCTGGCCCTTGTGGATGCAGAGCTTAGCAAGGAAGCGCCCAAGGGCGGCAAGCTGGACGAGGCGCTGCGCAAAGAATACGATGCTTTGGTGGAAGCCTGGGAAGCAGCCATGAATGACGATATGAACACCGCCGCCGCCATAGGCCATATGAATGCCCTGGGCAAATTCCTGGGCAGAATTCTGGAAGACAAGGCCCTCAGGAAAAATGCCGGTGCCCGCGAACTGCTGCGGGAAGCCAGGGCCAAATGGCAGGCTTTTGCCGAAGTGCTTGGCGTGTTTTTGCAGGAACCGTCCCGTTTCCTGACCGAACTGAAAAGCTGCCGGGCAAAGCGGATGCGGGTTGACGTGACCGCGGTGGAAGCCCTGATGTCCAAACGGGCGACCGCCCGCCAGAATAAAGATTTTGAAGAATCAGACAGACTGCGGGACGCTCTGGCAGACCTTGGCGTCAGCGTTATGGACACGCCGTCGGGCGCTGTATGGGACCTGTCCTGAAACAGATAAACTTCACAAGGAGACACCCATGAATCCACACCGGCAGCGCTTTTTGTGTGCGCTTCTTGCTGCCTTCTGGTTTGTTTCCACTGCGTTTACCCCCATACTGGCCCACGCCGCCCTGTTCAGCGAGTTCACGCTGAAAAAAGAAAAAGAGCTGGGCGACAAGTTTAACGTCCTTATTCGCTCACGCATGCCGTTAATTCAAGACCCGGAAGTGGTTGACTACATCTCCGGCATTGTGAAACGGCTGGAACGCACCATGCCGCCCCAGCCCTTTCCTTTTACCGTGGGTGTTATCTGGCACAACGCGGTAAACGCCTTTGCCACTCCCGGCGGGTATATTTTCGTGCAAACAGGCCTCATTCTGGCCATGAACAACGAGTCTGAGGTGGCTGGCGTCATTGCCCACGAAATGGCCCACGTAACTCAGCGGCACATCGCCAGACGCATTGAAAACAGCCAGTATGTCAGCGTGCTCTCCATTCTCGGCATGCTGGCAGGAGCCTTTCTTGGCGGCGACGCCGGGGCTGCTGCCATGACCGGCAGTATGGCCGCGGGCCAGGCCGCCATGCTCAGCTACAGCCGCGACGATGAAAGAGAATCCGACCAGGTGGGCATGAACTACCTGAGCAAGGCCGGTTACCCGCCGCAAGGCATGGTTGGCGCGTTTGAAGTGCTTAGCCGCAAACAATGGCTGGTGGGCAGCTCTGTTCCTACCTATCTTTCAACCCACCCCGGCCTTTCCGAGCGGGTTAAAGATATGGGCATTCGCGTGTCGCGGCTGCCCGCGGATAAACAGCGCCTTCGTGACAACAATACCCAGTTTTTGCGCGTCCAGGCCATTGTCCGGGCAAAATACAGCGACCCGCAGCCCGCAGCGCAGATTTTTTCCCGCCAGATGAAAGGGCCGGCAAAATGCATGGCGCTCATGGGCATGGGCATACTGGCTTCCAGGCAAAACAAGATTAACGACGCAACGCGCTATTTTGATGACGCCCTGGCCTGCGCCCCCAAAGATCCGCTTGTCATTCGTGAAGCCGGAATTTTTCACTACACCAAAGGCAACAAACGGCGCGGCCTGGGCCTGTTGCAACAAGCTGTCGCCTTAAGCCCCAATGATGTCATTGCCATGTTTTACCATGCCAGGGCCCTCGGCGACCAGGGCCAAACCCAGGCAGCAATTGAAACTACGAAACGCGTTTTACGAAAAGTGCCGGAAGATTCGGAAGTGCACGAACTCCTGGCCAGACTATACGGCAATAACAGGCAGTTGTTCCTTGCAAACCTGCACATGGCTTACTCCGCCCTGTTTGAAAACAACCGGCAAAAAACCCGCCAGTTCCTCGACAAGGCGAAAAACCTTGCCTCAGGACCAGCGGATTCCACTGCGCTCAACCGTTTTCAACGCATATACGACGAGCGGAAAGCATTCTGGAAAAAGGGATAGGGAGACACTGTTTTTCTGTCTGCAATGATTGCTGCGCCTTTTGCAAGAGGGGGCTGGAACTTTTGTTCCAGCCCCCTCTTGCAAAAAGACTTGCGTCTTGCCGGATGGAAAAACTCAGCGGCTCTCCGGCGCTCTGTTTACAGGAAGGCAAAAGACAGTCAGGCTTTTTTTCCGGCGCGGGCTTTGCGCCCTGCCGGTTTTTCAGCACCCGTTATCTCAAGGGAGAGATGACGGGCGTCTTTTTCCGCTCCGGCTGTTGCACCTGGTTTGCCCGCAGATTCGTACAAGGGTTTGCCGCCCGATTCCTGTTTTTCCGCGTGCGCAACCGCTTTGCCGCCGTTTTTAAGCTTGCCAAAAAGCAGCTCCGAGGCGAGGGGGTCTTCGAGTTCGGTGCGCAGCACCCTGGCCAGGGGACGCGCCCCGAATACCGGGTCGTAGCCGGCCTTGGCAAGATAGGCTCTGGCAGAAGGGGCAAGCGAAAGCTCGACTTTGCGCTCCGCAAGGCCAACCGCCAGCTCCCGTATGAACTTGTCCACAATATGTTCCATGACCTTGGGCGAGAGCGGCGCAAAAGGCACCATGGCGTCAAGGCGGTTACGAAATTCCGGGGTGAACAGGCGCTCCAGCGCCTTTTTTGCCTTGCCGGAAGCGTCACGCTGGCTGCTTTCCGCTCCGGGAGTACTAAAGCCAATACTCCGGGCGGACATTTCAAAAGTTCCGGCGTTAGTGGTCATAATCAGGATGACATTACGAAAATCAGCCTTCCTGCCGCTGGAATCCGTCAGCGTTGCATAGTCCATCACCTGCAAGAGCACGTTGAATACGTCCGGGTGCGCCTTTTCAATTTCATCAAGCAAGAGCACGGCATGCGGGTTTTTGCGTACCGCTTCAATGAGCAGACCGCCCTGATCAAAGCCTACATAGCCGGGAGGCGCTCCGATAAAGCGCGACACCGAATGCTTTTCCATATATTCGGACATATCATAGCGCAAAAACGGTACCTTGAGCGTAGCGGCAAGCTGCTTTGCCAGTTCTGTTTTGCCAACCCCGGTCGGGCCGTAAAATAAAAACGCCCCTTGCGGCCTGTTGTCGCGCTTGAACCCGGCGCGAGAGCGCAAAACAGCGCGGGTTACGCCATCCACCGCATCGTCCTGCCCGAAAACCACCCGCTTCAAATCCCGCTCGAGGTGCTTCAGGGAAGCCTTGTCAGAGCTTGTCGCCTTGACCGAAGGAATGCGGGCCATGCTTTGCACCACTTCCTCAATATCCGCAACGCTCACGGTAACCGGGCCGCTTGTAGTCAATGCAGCGCTTGCGGTTTTGCCGTTTTTCTTCCCCTTGTCCAAGGGCTTGACCGGGGCCGTTTCAGCAGGGGCCAGGAATTTTCGCAGGCGTCTGCGTGCGCCGGCTTCATCCATCAAATCAATGGCTTTGTCCGGAAGCCGCGCGTCCGGCAGATAGCGCGCAGAAAGGTTGACAGCCGCTTCCAGCGCGGCAGGCGTGTACTTTACATTGTGGTGCGTTTCGTAACGGTCTTTCAGGCCTTTCAGGATCGCCAGGCATTCGTCGGTGGTAGGCTCGCCCACATCAATTTTCTGAAAACGGCGGGAAAACGCCCTGTCTTTTTCAAAGTGGTTGCGCAGTTCTTCATGCGTTGTGGAGCCAACGCAACGCAATTCGCCCGAAGCCAACGCCGGTTTGAGAATATTGGAAGCATCCAACGAACCGCCGCTCACCGCTCCGGCCCCGACCAGGGTGTGAATCTCGTCCACAAAAAGCACCGCGCCGGGTATGCGTTTCAATGCGCCTAGCACGGCTTTGAGTCTGGCCTCAAAATCGCCACGGTATTTGGCTCCGGCCATCATGCCGCCAAGATCCAGCGCGAAAAGCTGGGCGTTCTGAAACTGTTCCGGCACCATGCCGCTGGTAATGCGCACGGCAAGCCCTTCGGCCAGGGCGGTTTTACCGACGCCGGGGTCGCCCACGAACAAGGGGTTGTTCTTCCGCCTGCGAGCCAAAATCTGTATGGCCCGTTCAAGCTCCCGTTCACGCCCGATGAGCGGATCTATGTCGCCGTTAGCGGCCTTTGCCGTCAAATCCACGGTATAACGTTTCAGGGCTTTCAGTTCTGCCGCGCCCTCTTCGTCCTGAAACAGGGTATCCATATCTTCATGCACGCCGGGCGTATCCGCTGCGATGTACTCCATGACCTGAAGCTGGGTGATGCCTTGGGACAGTATAAAAAACGCGGCATACGAGCTGTCTTCCTCAAGCAGGTGCACCAAAACATCGCCAATGCCCACGTTCTGCTTGCCGGAAGAATGCATGTGCCGAAGCGTCCTTTGCATGACGCGCTGCAAGGCTATGGTCTGGATAATTTCCGCGTTTTCCTCACGCGAGACCGGGGTGATATTTTCTTCAAAAAACAGCAGAAGCCGTTGTTTGAGAGTCTCAACATTCACGCCGATATCGTCAAGCAAGGTTCCGCCCTTCTCATCCAGCAAAATACCATACAGCAGGTGTTCCAGGGTGAAATATTCATGTTTCCTCTTGCGCACTTCGTGCACAGCAAGAGCAAAGGCGTGTTCAAGATTTGAATCAAGCATAATTAATCCTCTTCCATGCTGCAGCGCAGGGGAAAACCCGCTTTACGCGCTCTGCCGTGCACCTGGGCGACTTTTGTTTCCGCAAGTTCCATGGTGTACACTCCGCAACAGCCAAGGCCGGTTTCATGCACTGCAAGCATGATCACATGAGCCTCGGTGACATTTTTGTGGAAAACTTCAATAAGAATTTCCACCACAAAATCCATCGGCGTATAATCATCATTATGTAAAAGTACGCGGTAACGGCGTGGTTCACGCACTTCCGCATCCACCGAAAAATCCGATTCAAAGGAAGAAAAAGGCGACATCGGCGATCCTTTCGATATCTTTCAGCGGCACACTTGGGGTTGTCCTTTGGCAATGCCGACATGATGCAAAAAAAATACTCTATCCAGATAATCCTTTTCCCGGCAAGGTCAAGGCCCGACAATGTCCAAGGATTGTTGTACCTTGGAGCGCCCGGGCAGAAATTGCCAAAAGGAGCAGCAGCTGCCCCCCTACCCCACCCCGGAAAGGTCGATAAATTTACCGCAGACAAACGAAAAACAGGTCTCCACCTTGCAATAATCCCCGCTTTGCACTATGTTTGCCTTTAATAGCTTTTTTTGCTCCAGCGGCAACATCCCTCTTGCGCAAAGATGCAGGACTGCCGTTTTGCTCTGCCTTGACTGTGTTGTAACAGTAAAGCAGGGGATACATGAACGGCAAAAAACTACAGGAGTATCGCATGGCATGTGAATGGGCGGCACTGTTGCCCCACCCCCCTGTAATTGTATCGGAAGTCGGCAAAGGAAGGGAAAAAACCGCAGCAAAAACCCTGCAAGGCTTCACAAAGGTGCACAATAGCGTGCAAGGCTGCGCCGCCGGGCTTGAGGCACTTGTGGTGCTTTCTCCCCATGCTCCCTATGTACCAGATGCACTTTTCGTCAATACCGCCCCCTCGTCAAGCGGCAATTTCTCCCGTTTCGGCGCACCCGCGCTTTCCATGCGCTGGTCCAGTCCCGGTCCGCTGCTGCAAGAACTGGCAAGCCTGCTCAAACAGGCAAGCATACCCGCAGCTTACGGTCAGGTCGCAGACGTGACCGCCGATCACGGGGCCATGGTTCCACTACGCCTGCTTGAATCGGCCTTTCTTGATGGTCGCATTCCGCCCGTTATCCATGCCAACCCTTCGGGCCTTACGCATGGTCAGGCGCTTGCTCTGGGGCAGGTTTTGGCTTTACTGGCCAAGTCCCGCTCCATTGCCCTTCTGGCCAGCGGCGATTTGTCGCACAAACTCAAAGAAGATGGCCCCTACGGTTTTCACCCGGCAGGCCCCGTGTTTGACAAGGCAGTTGTTGACGCGCTGGAAGCGGGAAGCCCGGACCCGCTTTTGAGCCTTGCCCCCGATATTCTGGAAAATGCCGCCGAGTGCGGCCTTCGTCCCTGCCTGGCCCTTTTAGGACTGTGCAAAAAGCCGTTAACGGTTTTCTCCTGCGAAGGCCCGTTCGGCGTTGGCTATTGCACGGCGTTCACTTCCTCCATTTCCTGACCTCACGCTCTGCAACCGCCCAAGGAGGCGGCTTTATGAACGACGCACCGCACCCATACCCCCAACTTGCCCGCCAGGTCATTGATGCCCGCCTGAACAACCGCCCCGCCCCGGAACTTGCGACAGCACAGGCCCCGGCTGACGCCCCGGACATCTGGAAAACGCCCAGCGGCTGTTTTGTTTCCATCAAAAACAAGGACGGCTCCCTGCGCGGCTGTATAGGCACCTTCATGCCGACCAAAAGCACTCTGTTTGAAGAACTGCGCGACAATGCCGTAGCCGCCTCAACCCGCGACCCGCGCTTTACCCCCATGCAGGCCGCCGAGCTTGAGAATGTGCGCATTTCCGTGGATGTGCTTGGCCCGCCGGAAAGAATTCACAGCCTTTCCCAGCTTGACCCCAAAAAATACGGCGTAATCATAACCCAAGGGAACAAACGCGGCCTGCTCCTGCCGGATCTGGAAGGCGTGGACACGGTGGACAGACAAGTCGGCATAGCTGCCCAGAAAGCCGGAATACGGGATATGCAGGACATAGAACTATACCGGTTTACGGTAGAGCGGTACAAGGAAGACAAAGGAAGTGACTGATGCAGGCGAAATGGTGGGAAACGCAAAGCAACAATGGCGAGCGACAGGCCAGGTGTTCCCTGTGCGTGCATAACTGCATTGTGCCACAAGGCAAGGAAGGCTACTGCGGCGTACGCTTCTTTGACGGTGAAAAGCTTTTCTCCCCGCTTCTCGGTCGCTTCTGCTCACTGGCAATCGACCCCATAGAAAAAAAACCCCTCTACCACTGGCAACCGGGCACTTCCATTCTGTCGCTGGGCAGCCTTGGTTGCACCATGCGCTGTCCCTTTTGCCAGAACCACTCCATCGCCCAGCCGGACAAGGATGAGAAAAACCGCATCGCGCTGACCAGCCTGACAGCCGAAGACATCGTCAACAAAGCCCGAAGCCACGGGCTGACATCCGTTGCTTACACATACAACGAACCGGCCTTGCAGGCCGAATACATTCTTGCCGCAGCCCCTGTGCTGAAAAAAGCGGGCCTGGCCACGGTTCTTGTCAGTAACGGCATGTATTCCGAAGCGCTGTTACATGCATTCTGCGCCTGTGTAGACGCCGTGAATATCGACTACAAGTGCCACACCGCCAAGGACTATGCCCGGCTTGGCGGCTCATTGGAAACCGTTCGCCGCAGCATTGCCGCCCTGCATTCGGCGGGTGTGCATGTGGAAGTGACCACCCTGATTGTGCCAGGTGTCAGCGACAACCCGGAAGGCTTTGCTGAAACAGTGCACTGGCTTGCGGATGTATCTGAAACCATTCCCCTGCACATTTCCCGCTACAGGCCTGCCTTCAAATATACCGCCCCTCCGACAGACGTGGAACTCTTGCTCCATTTTGCCGCCATTGCCAAGGTGCGCCTGAAAAACGTGCATATAGGCAATGTGCCGTATCTGCGCGGGCAGGCCGCAGCGAAATAGGCGAGACGCCCGTCATCAAGAGGCCCGCTTGCCCTGTTGCTGTGTTTTGCCGCGCTGCAAAGCGGTCATTTTTGCATGTTGCGCACCTGGCGGCAAATGCCCATGAGCATGTCATACTCATGCCGCCGCAACCGGCTTTTGCGCAAAAAGCGACGCATGGGCTGCATGAACCAACCAGGATTTTCCTCGGGCAAATGCCCTATCCGTATCAACGCGTCTTGCAGAGTAGACAAAAGCAGGCCTTCTTCCTCCAGGGTTGCCCGGCGAGAGTCCGCGCCCCTGGCCGGTTTTGTCCATTCGCGTCTGGCTCCCTGCGCCTCAAAGGGCAGATCCATGGCGGCCTTCACGCACTCATACAGCAAAACCAGCGCAGCCTGGGCCAGATTGAGGGAGGAGTGCCCCGCCGCTGTCGGTATATTTACCAGTTCCGTGCACAGTTCAACTTCCGCATTGCTCAGGCCGCGGTCTTCCGAGCCAAGCACCAAAGCCAGTTGCCCACCTTCCCGAGCCGCAGCGCGAAAGCGTAACGCAGCCCGCTCCGGGCTCAGCATTTGCCTGCGCCAGCCCCCGGTCCGTGCGGTTGCTGCTATGGCCAGACTGCACGGGGCCAAGGCTTCGCCAAGACCTTCCACCACCGTAACGCCATCCAGTATGGCCTGCCCCTGAGAAGTGGCCAGCGGCGCGGCCTTTTCTCTGTCCCACATTTCCGGGGCAACGAGCACAAGACGCGATGCGCCCATATTGGCCATGGCCCTTGCGACCATGCCGATATTCTCGGGAAACCGGGTACGAACCAAAACTACGCGCAAACTGTCCAGCACGGGCGGGGCCTTTATTGTTGAATTTTAAGTGTTGGATATTCGATGCTTCGGCGGTCGGGGCTCTGCCATCGCCCCGGCAGGGCATATGCCCCTGCACACCTCATTTCGAGGAGAGACGCATACGGCTTTATATCAGGGGAGCGAGAAGGCGAC
Organism: Desulfovibrio sp. OttesenSCG-928-G15; assembly: GCA_030266525.1. Next base: position 24,085 of record JAJDIC010000002.1, read on the forward strand.
AGGCGCTGTCCAGCGCTCTGAGGGCCGGATTGCGTTTTGCAAACCAGTCGGCTGTCACTTCCGTGCAGTTTTCAAGGTCTTCCTGATATATGCGCGCGCATTCCAGCGAAAAGGTCTGGTTATACACGAAGGCGTTTACCTCAAAATTCAGGGCAAGGCTGCGTGTATCGAGGTTGGCTGTGCCAATGGTTGTCACCCTGTCGTCCACAAGCAGGGTTTTGGCATGTAAAAAACCGTGGTATTTATACACGCGCACGCCCGCGTCTAGCACTTGCCGGGCAAAGGTCAGCGAGGCGAAATAAACAAAAAAGTGGTCCGCAATACCCGGCAGCATGAGGCGCACGTCCACGCCGGAGCGGGCGGCTATGCACAGGGCGTCCGTCACGCTGTCGTCCGGTATGAAATACGGGGTTTGAATATACACCCTCTTTTTTGCGGAATAAATCATCTCAAGCAGGGCGTTCTTGATGGAGCGAGTATTCGTATCCGGTCCGCTGCTGGCTATTTGCACGCCTATTGTGCCCGTATGCTCCGGCCCCGGCAGGCAGGCTTCCAGTTCTACTGGCGATAATTCCCCGTCGCTCACGCTCATCCAGTCCATCAAGAAGCGCTGCTGCAAAAAACTGACGGCAGAACCGGTAATCCTGATATGCGTGTCGCGCCATGGGGCCAGGCGCTTGTGCCTGCCCAGGTATTCCACACCAATATTCATGCCGCCAACATAGCCGACAAGGCCGTCAACTACTGTAATCTTGCGGTGGTTGCGGTAATTCAGGCGCACATGCGTACTGAGTTTTTGAAAAAGCGGGGAAAAAGCCTCCACCTGCCCACCCGCTTCCCGAAGCGGCTTGAACAAGGATTCGCTGGAAAGCAGGGACCCGAGGCTGTCGTATATGAGCTTGACCTCAACCCCGTTACGGGCCTTTTCAGCCAGAAGGGCGATAAAACTCCGGCCAAGGTCATCATTGCGCACAATATAATACAGCATGTGAATCTGCTTTTCAGCCTTGCGCATATCTTCCATCATGGCCGAAAACAGTTTTTCGCCGTCGGTAAACAGGGCTACGTCGTTATTGTTTGTATAATACTCGCCTTCGTTTTCCAGATAGCGCACAAGCCGCACTCCGGGCTGCTCTTCTTGCAGGGGGTGTTCAATGCGCCTGTCGCCGTAGCGGGAAAGAATTTTACGATACAGGGCGTCCGAGATTTTTTTCAGCTCATAACGTTTTTTCTTGTTCAGGTGAAATCCGCTTCCGAACAAGGCGTATGCAACAAACCCGCCCAGCGGGACCATGATGATCACAAGAACCCAGGCAATGGATGAGGCGGGGTTTTTGCGCTCCACAAAAATGATCATGATAATGCATATCAGATCAAGCAGGGTTATGGCATGCACAATAAACGTGGACAAGGTCATGGGCAAAAGCCTGGCTGAGATGAACGTTACAGGGGAGAAGCGGCAGCGCTCTCCCAAACCTTGGGCGCTGCAAGCCAGATAAGGGTTACGGCAATGCCCAGTTTGAACACAAGTCCGCCAAAACGGCCGAGCGTTGCGCCCTTGGCCGCGCGAAGAGCCTCTGCCCCCGGTTTTCCGGTAACGCGCTCAACAAGATAGCACCCGACAAAGCCGCCGCCCAGTGCGCCGAACAAAGCGCCCACTCCAAGCAGCAAGGGAGCAAAAAGAATAGCACCGGCAATGGCTCCGATCATGCCGCCAAGGCTGCCCTTGTTGCTGCCCCCGTATTTCTTGGCCCCGAAATATCCTGCCAGAAAGTCCACCGCTTCTCCCGCTGCCGCCAAAACAATAAGCAGGGCGAAAAAAGCCCAGGTAAATTCCGGAGCACCGGTAAGAAAGCTCCACACCCCGGCAATAAGCAGAATGACCCAGTTGCCGGGCAGGCTGAGAATGATCAACATGACCGAAAGGCACATGAGCGCGATACATAGTACCGCAAAAATATACATCAACAATGCAATATCCTCCCCTGGATAGCGCCAAGGCTGAAAGCCGCATGCATCACAGCTTCCCCATGGTGTAAAGACAATAGCCTGAAAGCGGGCGTCCGGCAACGTGCCAGACATGCGGCAAGGCACGCTCGGTACTTTGCACATCCGTTTCATCGCGCATGCTGCGCGCTCGGCACAGCCCGGAACGTCCGGCAATCTGAGTAGCGCCCGCTCCCCCAAAAAACAAGCCGCCAAAAAGTATTACTCTCTGCCGGGGCTGTGCCAGACGCAAAGGCACACGCACCGCATATTCTTTTTTTACTCATAAGTCATTTAATTTATTATATATCGAAAAACTACGCAGTTTTTTTTCCATTTTTTTTCATTTTCTCCCCTTTTCAACTCAAAAACCAGCCTTATACTAGGTCGTGACCAAAGTGGCTGTTTTCTTGTCCGGCAAACCGCCGGGTATTCCCAAACGGCTTTTCACCGGAAGCGGATTGTCAATACACCGCATTGCTCCGGTGCGCCTGCCGGAAACAGCGACATAACGGCAAGTGTATTGCGGCTTACGTCCGCCAGCTTTCTGCCAAACGCACGGCTCCCTTTGCCGGGTGCCACGCGGCTGCCCTTGCGGGGCTTACGCATCGCAGCGCAAATTCTTTTTTGCCTGCGATTATCCATGCGCCCCCCGCGCAGGCAGCCTGACCGCGAAATGATGGAAAGCGACTGCATATGGCTTTGTCTTTTTAAAACTCAATGATTCCGTGGAGGTTAGAGCATCATGAAACTGAGACCCCTGAATGACCGGGTACTTGTCAAACGCCTTGAGGGTGAGGAAAAAACCGCTGGTGGCCTGTACATCCCCGACACCGCGAAAGAAAAACCCTCCAAGGGTGAAGTTGTCGCCGCCGGTCCCGGCAAAGTGGCTGACGACGGCAAAACCGTTGCCATGACCGTGAAAGCCGGTGACACGGTGCTTTTCAACAAATACGCAGGCACCGAAATCAAGCTGGACGGCGTTGAGCACCTTGTTATGCGCGAAGACGACATCCTCGCCATCATTGAATAATATTTACGCATATCCATAACGAATACCGGTGAAGTCGCAGCGGTCAGCCCGCGCAACAACGCGACACCGCCGGACCTTCGTTGCCCGCTCAACAAGAACGCTGTATTACACAGAGAATTTTTACGGAGGAAAAAACCCATGCCTGCTAAGGAAATTATTTTTGACACCAAAGCCCGCGAACGCCTTTCCCGCGGGGTAGACACCCTTGCCAACGCCGTTAAAGTGACCCTCGGCCCCAAAGGCCGCAACGTGGTTATTGAGAAATCCTACGGTTCTCCGGTTATCACCAAAGACGGCGTTTCCGTTGCCAAGGAAATCGAACTGGAAGACAAGTTTGAAAACATGGGCGCGCAAATGGTCAAGGAAGTCGCTTCCAAGACCAGCGATATCGCTGGCGACGGCACCACCACCGCCACCATTCTTGCTCAGGCCATCTACAAGGAAGGCGTGAAGCTGGTTGCGGCTGGCCGTAACCCCATGTCCATCAAGCGCGGTATCGACAAAGCTGTGGCCAAGCTTGTGACCGAGTTGGATTCCCTTGCCAAGCCCACCCGCGACCAGAAAGAAATCGCCCAGGTAGGCACCATTTCCGCCAACTCCGACAGCACCATCGGCAACATCATCGCCGAAGCCATGGGCAAAGTCGGCAAAGAAGGCGTTATCACTGTTGAAGAAGCCAAAGGCCTTGAAACCACTCTGGAAGTTGTGGAAGGCATGCAGTTTGACCGCGGCTATCTTTCTCCCTACTTCGTGACCAACCCGGACAAGATGGTCTGCGAAATGGACGAGCCGCTTCTTCTGATCAACGAGAAGAAAATCTCCAACATGAAGGAAATGCTTCCCGTTCTTGAGCAAGTGGTCAAAATGAACCGTCCCCTGGTAATCATTGCCGAAGATGTGGACGGCGAAGCTCTTGCCACCCTCGTGCTGAACAAGCTGCGCGGCTCCCTCCAGGTTGTCGCCGTGAAAGCCCCCGGCTTTGGCGACCGCAGAAAAGCCATGCTGCAAGACATCGCCATTCTTACCGGCGGCACGGTTGTTTCCGAAGAAATGGGCATCAAGCTGGAAAATCTTTCTGTAGCCGACCTTGGCACCGCCAAGCGCGTGGTTATCGACAAGGACAACACCACCATTGTTGACGGCGCAGGCAAAGGCGACGACATCAAGGCCCGCGTCAAGCAGATTCGCGCCCAGATTGAAGAAACCACCTCCGATTACGACCGCGAAAAGCTGCAAGAGCGTCTGGCCAAAATCGTTGGCGGCGTAGCTGTTATTCATGTCGGTGCGGCAACGGAAACCGAAATGAAGGAAAAGAAAGACCGCGTGGAAGACGCCCTGAACGCCACCCGCGCCGCTGTTGAAGAAGGCATCGTTCCTGGCGGCGGCACCGCGTATATCCGCGTAGCCAAGTCCCTTGACGACCTGAAACTGGCTGACGACGACGAAGCTTCCGGCGTGCTGCTGGTTCGCCGCGCCATTGAAGAGCCGCTTCGCCAAATCGCTTCCAACGCAGGCTTTGAAGGCTCCATCGTTGTGGAAAAAGTGCGTGAAGGCAAAGATGGCTTCGGCTTTGACGCCGCTTCCGGCGAATATGGCGACCTGATCAAGGCCGGTGTTATCGACCCGAAAAAGGTTTCCCGTATCGCTCTGCAAAACGCAGCCTCTGTGTCTTCCCTGATGCTCACCACCGAGTGCGCCATCGCTGAAAAGCCCGAGCCGAAAAAAGACATGCCCCCGATGCCCGGCGGCATGGGCGGCATGGGCGGCATGGGCGGCATGTACTAAAAAACGCCGGTTTTTTCCATATGGCTTAGTCGCTTCGCCTTTTTTGACAGGGGGCAGGACAGAAGAGTTCAGCCCCCCGTCAAAAAAGACTCACGCCTCGCCATACGAAAAGACTCAGCGGTTTTGGGAAGATTGCTGTTTTTTGATAATCTTCCGATCTGTCTCCTCACCCCAGCTAGCTCTTACCCTTACCGCCTGTCCGGCCTTGTTGGTAAAAAGAACGTAGCCATTGTCGCGTCCAAAGCGGAAAACATCTCTGGTCAACTCCACATCCTTGCGGCAGTATTCTTCAATTTTTTCCAGCTTTTGCTCTTTCCACCATTTCAGGGCCAGAAGACCGTTGGCGCTTTTTTTCGCTCCCAGGGTGGCCCCGGCTATGTTGTCCAGAGAAACGCGGTAGGAAAGCTGTTCGTGCACCTTGGTCAGCATGTCCAGCGTGGGCAAGGAACGAAAGGCAAAGTCCGGCGCATGCGGCTCAAGCACGGGGTAATCGAAACGGGTGATATTAAAGCCTATTACCAGCGGCGCTGTTGCCAGCACTTCGGCCATGGCCGGAATGGCCTCCTGCGTATACGCGGTGAACTGATCCGTGCGTGAATCATACAGCACGGCAATGCTCACCCCCATGCGCGAACACTTATGCCAGCCGCCGATTTCCGCTGCCGAATAGCGTGTTTCCACATCCAGCACCACATAGTCCGTGTTTGCTCGAAGCGCTTTTTCCGCCTCGTCCGATCGCCTTGCTGCCACGGTATTTCCCTTACCGCCCCTTCCGGCATTGTGCTCTCCATGACCGGCGGCACTGTCAGCGACATGCAGTTCATGCGTATGGAATTCCAAATCATCATGGTCCGGGGCGTCCTGCAAACCGCTGGGCGGCGATGCCAGAATGGCCTCGGCCTCCTTGGCTGCCACACCGCTTTCTTCAAGCATCACTTCAAGAAGTTCCAATGCCCCTTCCTTGTCGATGGGTCGATTTCCGGAGCCGCATTTGGGAGAGTGTACGCATGAAGGGCAGCCCAGCTCGCAGGGGCAATCGCGCATGGCTTTGAGCACATGCCCGAAAAACTGCCCTGCCACAGGAAAAGCCGCCCGGCAAAGGCCGGCGCCGCCCGGCATGCCGTCATAAATAAATACAGTTGGCCTGCCGGTTTGCAGGTGCATGGGAGTGGAAATACCGCCAAAATCGTTCCGGTCCGACATTACCAGCAGGGGCAGAATGCCTATGCATACATGCTCAAGAGCATGAATAGCCCCCATGAAATGCATTTTTGCCTGCTCGATATGCTGCTGGGCACTGGGCGGAATCTGGAACCACAGGCCTTCGGTTTCAAATACCAGGGGGGGCAAATCCAACGGAACAACCCCCAGCAGTTGCCTGTTTTTGCTGGCCCGCTTCTCATAGCCGGTTACGGTGTCGGTAATGCGCAGCCTGCCTCTTTGCAGGGCAATACCGTTCACCCGTAACGATGCGTCGAGGCTAAGAATTTCCGTTTCCTTGTTACTGCGCGTGCGGGTAAACCAGGCGGGGCGGAAGGGTCTGGCCAAGGCCCTGCCGCCCGGCAAGTCCAGCTCCGAAATTTCATAATGCCTGCCCCTATGCAGGTACAAGGCGCCGGGGTGGGCTTCACGCAGAGCGCGGGCACCATCCACACAGCCGATAAGTTCGCCGTCACCGTTTTCAATAGTCACGGTCAAGCCACTGCCCCGTAAGGAAACATTGCGCTGCGGTCTTTTGCGGGCCGCAAGCCACTGGCTTCCATCTGCGGATTGCAAAAGTAGCCCTTTTCTGGACAAAGCGCCTATCGCGTCCTGCACAACGCCGGAAGCAAGCCACTCCCGGTCCGTCGTTCTTGTTTGCGAAAGCGCCAGTTCTGCGGCAGCGCACTCCAGGTGCCGCTCCAGAATGACCGGGTTTTCCGGGTTAAGCACAGCCTTTTCCGGCGGGCGGGTGAAAAACTCTTCGCCATGGCGCACTATGTATTGGTCCAAGGCATCTTCCTGGGCTATCAGCACCACGGCAGACTCCTGGCTGCTGCGCCCTACTCGACCGCCACGTTGCAGCGTTGCCATAACCGTTCCTGGATAGCCCACAAGAATGCACAGATCGAGATTACCTATATCAATGCCCAGTTCCAGCGCACTCGTGGATATAACCGCCAAAAGCTCGCCGGAAGCCATGCGGGCCTCTATTTCCCGCCTCTCTTCAGGCAAAAAACCCGCCCGATAGGCACTTATTCGCTCCCGGTACGGTCCGGCCTGCTCTGCCACCCACAGGCTGATCAGCTCGACCATTCGGCGCGACTGGCAATACACAATGGTACGCAAATTCCTGTGCAGAGCGGACTTAAGCAGTTTGATGGCTATTGCCGAAGGGCTTTCTACCGGGTTCATGAACAGGTAGTGCCGCTTGCCCATGGGCGCCCCGCCGCTGAGCACCGGCACAGGCTTTCTGCCGGTAAGCTGTTCCGCCAATTCAGCCGGGTTGCCTACGGTTGCCGAGCAAAAGACAAACACCGGGGATGCGCCATACAGGGCAGCGATACGCTGCAAGCGCCTGAACACCAGGGCCATGTGCGAACCAAGCACGCCCCGGTATGTGTGCACTTCATCCACCACAACAAGCGCCAGACCGGCAAAAAGCGTTGTCCACAAATGATGGTGGGGCAAAAGGGAAAGGTGCAGCATTTCCGGGTTGGTCAGCAGCACCTGTGGAGGGTTTTCCCGAATTTTCTTGCGAAAATGCGACGTGGTGTCACCGTCATAAACGGCAGCACCAGGACGCGCCCCTTCGGGCCAATGTTCCGTCATGGCAAGAAATGAAGCCAACTGGTCCTGGGCAAGGGCTTTTAAGGGAAACAGAAACAAAGAGCGTGCGTCCGGGTCGTGTAAAAACCGCTCGATAACCGGCAGGGTGTAGGTAAGAGATTTGCCGCTTGCCGTCGGAGTAGCCACAATCACATCCCTGCCTGCCCGCAAAGCGTCCACAGCCTCTGCCTGGTGACTGTACAGCGAGGGAATGCCCACATGCTCCAGAACTCCGGCAACGGCCTTTGGCCATGGACGGGCAACAGATGCGGACAAAGCAGCCGATTCCGGCAGAATGGTATGATAACACACCTGCGCGGCGAGGCTTTGCGTTCGCATCAGGGCGGAAAGATATTCGGCTATGCCGCCGTGGCCCGGGGAATGCTCCATGACAAGTTCATTCTTATCTCCAAGCGGAGCAAAGCTCAAGCGGCTTGCCCTATCAGCCGCTCCGGCCGGCGGCGCGTCACTGTTCTTGGCGGTTCAGCCGGAACCATGTATACATAACAATGCAATCACAATTTGTCTGATTTACAGGAGGAAACAATGACGTATTCAAGAATGCTGCAGGCAGTGGACACGCACTGCGCAGGGCTGGCAGGCCGCGTTATCACCGGCGGTGTGCCGCATATTCCCGGCGACTCTGCCTACGAGCAAATGCAGTACCTGCGCGACCATGACGACCAGATTCGCCTGCTTACCCTGCGTGAGCCGCGCGGCTACCCCGCTTTGTGCAGCAACATCATTGTGCCGCCCAAAAACCCCAAGGCGGCGGCGGGCTATATTATCATGGAGCAGGTCGAATACCCGCTCATGTCCGGCACCAACACCATTTCCGTTGCCACCGTGCTGCTTGAAACCGGCATGGTGCCCATGGTCGAACCGCTGACCAGGTTGACCCTTGAGTCTCCGGGAGGGCTCATTGATATTGAAGCCACGTGCAAAAACGGCAAGGTTCAGGAAATCAAATTCAGGAATATTCCGGCCTTTGCCGTGCATCTGGATGCGGAAATAGATGTTCCCACCCTTGGCAAGGTTACCGTGGACGTGGCCTGGGGCGGTATGTTCTACGCCATTGCCGACGTGCGCCAGTTCAAGGGGCTCGAGCTAAAGCCCGAACACGGCGGGGAACTGTGCCGCATTGCTTCCATGGTACGTCAGGCCGCGCACGAACAACTCCCGGTTTCCCACCCGGATTTCCCGGATGTGGGTATCACCATTTCCCAGCTCTCAGGCCCGGCAGACATTCCCGGAGCGGACTGGAAAAACTCGGTTACCATGGCTTCCGGCACGGTGGACTGGAACAACCCAAGCACCTGGAAAGGCGGCATGGACAGAAGCCCCTGCGGCACCGGCACCAGTGCAAAAATGGCCTGTCTGTACGCCAAGGGTGAGCTGAAGCTGAACCAGAAATTCCGCCACGCAGGCGTGCTGAACACCATTTTTACCGGCGAACTGGTGGAAGAAACCAATGTAGGCCCATACAAGGCGGTTGTCCCCACCATTGGAGGCCAGGCCTGGATTACCGGCTACTACACCTACGTGCTGGATCCGACCGATCCTTTTCCAAATGGGTACACCTGCGGAGACATCTGGGGCTAGTGAAACGCGGATTTTTTCCGTCTGGACTGCGTTGCTGCGTCCATTTTTTCAGGGGGCTGGACTCTTAAGTCCTGCCCCCTGAAAAAATGAACGCGCGCCTTGCCAGACGGAAAAACTCAGCGTTTCACTGACTCGCGCTGCTATCGGAGATGGAAGAGGAAAAGGGTCGCTTCGCTCCCTTTTCGGAAGAGAGGGGAAAGGGATTGCTTCGCTCCCCTTTCGGAAGAGAAGGGAAAGGGGCTGCTTTGCTCCATTTTCGTCAGAGGGTGTTACTTTTTTCTTGAGAAAAGGGCTTTTTGCATGGCTGTGAGCGTACCGTAGCCCTTGCTGCTTTTGGCCTCTTCGCCTTTTCCGCCCGCGATTAGCGGCGCTACTATGGGCGAATAGCCAAGGCGTAGGGCCTGGGCCTCGCGTACCGAATGCCCCGCTACTGGGCGAAGTTGCCCGTTCAGGTCTACCTCTCCCCAGAAAACGGCTCTCTCCGGCAGCGGCATGTCGTAGTAAGAAGACAGCAGCGCCGCCACCAGGGCCGCGTCCATGCCCGGTTCCATCAGGCGCATGCCGCCGCCGATTTTGGCGTAAATATCCACCTGGGCGAAGGAAAGGTGCAGCCTTTTTTCCAATACGGCGAGCAGGAGGTGCAGCCGGTTTACATCAAAGCCGAGTGCCGTGCGTCTTGGGATAGCCAGATAGCTTTTGGTCACCAGAGCCTGCACTTCAACAGCCAGCGGACGCTGCCCGTCAAGAGCCATGACCACGGCGGTGCCGGAAAGGCTTGCATCTCGTGCGCCAAGGAAATAGGTGGAGGGGTCTTCCACCAGTTCCATACCCTGTCTGGCCATTTGGAAAATCAGCATTTCCTGGTTCGGGCCAAAACGGTTTTTCATGACCCGTAACAGCCGGAATACCTGCTGCCGGTCGCCTTCCAGCGAGATGACAGTATCCACCATATGTTCCAGCAGGCGTGGCCCGGCCAGGGTGCCGTCCTTGGTTACATGCCCCACCAAAACTACGGCTGTGCCGGATTTTTTGCAGTGCTCCACCACTTCCGTGGCTACGGCCCGCACCTGACTGACATTGCCGGGCAGACCTTCGGCCCGTGATGATGTGAGAGTCTGCACCGAATCAAGAATAAGCAGACCGGGAGCATTCGGGCCGTCCAGTTGGCCGAGAATATCTTCAATACTGGATGTGGCCAGGGCGTACAAGTTGTCGTGCAGCAGGCCAAGGCGCTCCGCCCTCCCCTTGACCTGGGCGAGTGACTCCTCACCGGAAAGATAGACCGTGCGAATGCCGGAAGCGGCAACCGCGCCCGCCATTTGCAAAAGGAGAGTGGATTTGCCGATTCCCGGCTCCCCGCCCACCAAAATGGCGGAACCTGGCACAATACCCGCCCCGAGCACCCGATCCAGCGCGTCCATGCCTGTACTGAATACAGCGCCTGTATTTTCACCGGCGTCAGCCAGACGCATGACGGGTTCGGCCCTGTTGCCAAGGCTTGCACCAGCCAAACGCGCGCCCCCGACCCGCACGGGCGACAGGGTGTTCCACTCCCCGCAGGCCGGGCACTGCCCTTTCCACTGGGACGAGCGCGAGCCGCAGGCATCGCACACATATATTTCTCTTTCTTTGGCCATGGCGGGGTGTGTGTGGCGTACTGATATATGCCGACAGGAGATTACTCTTGCGAAACGTTTTGCGCGTCCGCGACACGCAAGTGGAAGCGGTGCAGAGTTTCCGGCAGCGAGTCAAATATCACGGTAAACGGCACCTTGCCGCCGGGCGGAACATTGGCGTTGCTGCTGAGTAGCTGTACCTTGTTGTTCAACGCCTCGGTCAGGTGCTTTTCATTCAGACTTTGCAACTGGTACAAATCCAGGGTAACGCCGCAAAGCTGCTTCTGGTGACTAAGCACCTTGCCGTCCTTGTCGGTAAGCCAGGCGTCCACAACAATGTTGGACTTGTTCACCGTGGAAGAATTAACCACATACCCCTGCAACACAACCAGCCTGCCCATATGAATATTGTCCACCAAAGACTGGCGCAGTTCGCTGATGGTAACATCCGTGATGGGCGAGGGGCCGGGGCCGCTTCCTTCAACCTGTTCGCCGGTGCCGCCCTGTCCGTCTGTATTTTCCGCAACAGGCTCTGCTTGCTGGGTAGATTCATTCGGGGAGTCAACAGGAGAAAGGAACGAGGTATATGCCCACCAGCCGCCCGCAAGCAGAGCGGCAGCAAAAAGAACGGATACGGCAATATTGCGGATTAGCTTTACACGAGGGGAAAGGGGCTTTTTCCCTTTTGCGACGGCGGCCTCATCAGCGGGCGCTGCTTGCGCAAGCCCCTGCTGCATGGGAAATATCATGCCGCACTGGGTGCACCGAGCCTTCTTGCCGGGCGCATAAAGCTCATCCGGCATAGCAAAGACTGTTTCACATCTGGGGCAGGTTATTTCCATATGCATACTCGCGCAAAAAGCTTGCCGGTATATATTGCACAACCTGTATTACAGGCTGCTGATAAACAAAGCGCTATTCCAGGGATGCTACATAGATGGACGGCAGTTCCCGAAACCGCTCCGCATAGTCCAAACCGTAACCAACAATAAAGCCTTCCCGCAGAGAGAAGCCCGCGTAATCAACGGTTACATCCGTTTCCCGACGTTCCAGTTTATCAATCAAGGCGGCAAGACGCAACGATTTTACCCCCCTTTTGTGCAACTCTGCCTGCAAAAAAGCCATGCTGAATCCTGTGTCCACCACGTCTTCCACAATCAGCACATGCCGCCCGGCAATGGGCAGTTCCACGTCTTTTGTAAGCACTACGTTGCCGGAACTGTCTGCGGTGTTTCCGTAACTTGTCAGTCGTATAAAGTCGATCTGGGGCCGCACGGTAAGCTCTTTGACCAAATCGGAACAGAACATGAACGCGCCCTTGAGCACACAAAGAACCACCAGGTCCTTTCCGTCATAGTCCTTGTTGATCTTTTCGGCCAGGCTTTTGACCCGCGCGGCGATTTCCTCGGAAGAAAAAATTTCGGTAAGGGAAGTAATGTTCAAGCGCCCTCCGTTTTGCTCCAGGCTGCGAATTTCCAGGCAACCGGCCCTGAATAATTACAGTATTCTCTGCATGGCGACTTCATCACAATCAGGAAATTTGGGGCAGTGCACACAGTCAGCCCAAATTTTTTGCGGCAAAATGTCTTTGCCCACTTCCTTGAACCCCAGGGAAGCAAAAAAACCCGTCTTGTACGTGAGAGTGAAAACCCGGTGAATACCCATAGCTTTCGCGTCATCAATACAGGCGTTGACAAGCAGGCCGCCACAGCCCTGTCGGCGGTAACGCTCGTGCACAAGAAGGGAGCGCACTTCCGCCATGTCTTCCCACACAATAGACAGGGCGCAACAGCCCACAAGATGCCCTTCGGAATCTCGTAACAAAAAAAAGTCGCGCGTGTGGCTGTACAGGTCAGAGAGCGACCTTGGTAAAATAACGCCTGTGCTGGAAATTTCCAGAAGAAAGCCGTGCACTTCCTTCATGTCACTCACCCGCGCGCGCTGTGTGGAAAAATTCATGGCAAGCCCTGTTGTCGCACTCAAGCAACGCTGAAAAACGGTTTGCACGGCGAGTTATTCAAAAGAAGCACACTGAAAAACAGGCCGAAAATACATCAAAAGACAAAAGGGCAAGGGGCGATTCCACTGCTACCGGAAACCACCCCGCGCCACTGCATTAATAAACCGCTCTGTCTATTTGCCGAGTATTTCGTTGATGCTGTCCCGAATGTCGGCTTCGTCCATCAAGCCCTGATGGTTAAACACAAGCTCACCCTGCGGGTTGTAAATAAGCAGCTGCGGCACAGCCCGCACCCGGATGCGCTGGATGAAGTCGCCCTTGCCCAGAAGAACGGAATAATTGATATTCATTTCTTCCATATAGTTGGCAAGCGCCTTGGGTTCCTTGTCAACGGAAACGCCAATGAACTCCACCTTGTCCTTGGGCATAAGCTTGCGCAGGTTAACCAGGCCGGGAATTTCATCCCTGCACGGCGGGCACCAGGAAGCGAACACGTTCACCACCACCACTTTGCCTTTTTCCGCGTTCACGCGCTTGAAAAAACCGGCACCGTCCACGGTGGGAATATCGGAAGGATTAACAGAAGCCGCCATACAATCCGCAGCTCCAAAACAAAGAATAACCGCCAACACAGACAGGCACAGGAAAAATCGACGCATACTCACTCCTTTCGGTTACGGCCTGCTCCCGATGGTAAACCGGGTGGTCAATCCCGGATGCAGACAGGCCGACACTCTATATATACAACATACATACACTTTCGTCCAGTGCCGGTCCGGCTTGTCCACCGCTTTCGCTGCCATTGATATACCGCTGCATTGTATGATAATTCGCATAGTGCAGGTATTTGCAGCGACAAGGCAATGCCAGCTAGCCACCGGCTACCGTCTTATGCAGCTATGGCCAAAGCCCTACCCGGTCTTTATAAACAGCTTGGCAACAGGAGAATACAATGATTACACGAAAAAACGAACTTCGCTCGGACAAGCATGAAGCCTTTCGCGGCGGCAAAGGCACCGTACAGATGGACCATTTTCTCGATCAGGCCACTGTTAACGGCGCGGGAAGGCTTTTCGCCAAGAGCATTGTTCCGCCGGGAGCCTCTGTCGGCTATCACAAGCACGAGGGCGATAACGAAACCTATTACATCCTGAGCGGGAAAGCCCTGATAAACGATAACGGCACCGAGGTGGAAATGGGCCCCGGCGACTGCCATTTTTGCCCGGACGGACATTCGCACGGCATAGAAAATATTGGCGATGAAGACCTTATCTACATCGCTCTGATCTTGTTCACCAAGCAAAAAACCGAATAACACCTGTCGCCGCAAGGGACCGCCTTCACAACAAGGGGGCGGCCCTCCCCCCCCCTGAACCCGTGCTTTTACAAGGCCCCTCACCGACTTCGCAAGGCCCCATCGTTGCGGAGGCAAGGCCTCAGCGCAGTTTCCGCACGGCGCTACCTTGGCTTTCGCAAGCTCTGAAGCGCCGTTGCCGCCGTTTTCATGCCGGGTTCCAGCTCCAGCGCTATGGAAAAGCACCTGTCGGCCTGTTCACGGTTTCCGCCGCGCATCAGCACCTGCCCCATGTTATAGGCCACCTGGGCCGACCTTCGCGGAAAATCGGCGTTCAGTTCAAGAGCCTTTTCAATGCAGCGCCGCCCTTTCAGCTGCATGGCCCCCTGCGCAAAGGCAAGGCCCATGTTATATTGAAGCGTTTCGTCATCCGGTATGACCGAACTGGCCCAAGTGTATTCGGCAATGGCATCCTGCCACTTCCCCTGTTTGCGCAGCAGCATGGCAAGCTGGTTCACAATGTTCAGGTCTTCCCGGCAGAAATTGTTCTTGCGCTTTTCCAGCGTCTCCCGAAGGAAGGTTTCCATGTCTTCCGGATTGTGGGCTGAATACATGGTGGCTATGCGCTCCACAAGAGATGAGGCGTCTTCCGCAATGGCCTTGCCCGCCTTGGAAACCACTTCGTCAAACAGCTTGCGCGCCTGCCCTTTTTGCCCCAGCGTCAACATTGTTTCCGCCATTTGCAGCTTGCGGTGCATATTGAGCGGAGACAGGGCGTCCAATTCCACCAGATAGGCGAGATATTCATTTTGATCGTTCTTTTCTTTGGCCAGGCCCGCAAGTTTTTGCAGAGGGGCGAGAAACATGTCGGTCACTTCGCGGGCTTTTTTATACGCGGCGGCGGCGGCCCCGGTGTTGCCGAGGGCAGCTTCTGCATCGCCCAAAAGCAGATAGGCCGCGCCAATGGGCAAATCAAAACCGATAATGTCTTCGGCAATCAGCTTTACCTGACCCGGCAGGCCGTTTTGCAAAAGCTTGCGCCCGGAAAGCAGCTTTTCCGCCACCACGCCGCCGGGCTTGATGGTAACAGCCAGCTTCTGGGCCAGCTTGGGCATGGATATGGGCTTGGTTATAAAATTGTCCGCTCCCTGCTCGTGCAAATATACCACCCAGTCGCGCTCCGCTTCCATGGCAAGCACGACAATGGGGACAGAAGGAAAGCGCGCTTTGAATTCCTGAATGCGCAAGGCAGGATCTTCGCGGTATCGGTCATGCTCAATAAGCAAAAGCGGCAGCCGTTTTTTCGCCAAAGCGTCTTCAATGACCGGAATAACCCTGTCCACATCCTTCAGGCACACGCAGGGCGTAAACTTTTGCAGGCAAAGAAATTTGTTCAGGAACGACTTGAGCAGATCGGCAAAAGCATTGTCCCGGGTTGCTGCAATAAAAAAGCCCCCCCGCTGCAATACAAAATCGCGGACAACAACTTCCAGGGAAGAAAAACCGTCAAAGCGAATACTTGATGAGGACATGGGGAGCCGTGGTGACAGGTGCTGCGCCGCATAATATGCAATGCCGGCACAAAAAATACCGGGTAATAACTGACGTCAACATAACGAAGGAAGGGCCTCGTGTAAATCGCTTCTGTCGCAAGTTGTGGACATCACCTGACAAAACAGGGGAAAAACATCGTTTGCCGGAACGATTTTCCCGCAGACGTACCGCACTGCCGCTTGCCCTGCTACCTTGTATCGGGTATAGTAAAGCAAGGTAAAAATTACATTTTCGTCAGGTACGCATGTCAACACTGTGGTTCGGTTTTCCTCTTCCGCTTCGCGGCCTTTTGTCTGCGCTTCTGCTTTGCATGGCGTTGCCTCTTGCCGCGTGTTCAAATCGTATCGGCCATGCCGAACTGACCTCCGACCTGCACCAGGGCCAGCTTGCCCGGCTGGTGCAGGAAGCGGAAAAAAAATACACCCCCGGTAAAGATTTCCAGCAATCACTAACCCTTGCCCGCCTTTACCAGCTACAGGGAGAATGGGCGCGCTCCATCCATATTTTCAACGATGCGGCCGATATTCTGGACGAATATGAGCACCGGGCTACCCACAGTGTGCGCGACATAAGCGCCCAGATCGGCACATTTACCCTTTCACGCGGGGCAAAAGGCTATTTTGGCGCAGGCTATGAACGCTCACTCCTCCATACATTCAACGGCATGAACTACCTCATGCTCGGCAACATCCAGGGCGCCGCAGTGGAGATGCGCAAAATGGAGTTCCGGCAGGAACGCTGGCTGGCCGAGTCAAAAGCGATTGTGGAAAATATGCCCCGCGCGGCAAAGCAAGCCCGGATAAGCCCGGAAGACCTGCCGCCCAGCTATTCCATGCGCTCCCTGCTGGCTTCGGAAGCTGGCAGGCGTCTGATGTCCACCTACCAGGACGCTTTTTCCTACACCTTGAGTTCCATTATCTGTTCCAAGGCAGGCGATACGCAATACGCCAAGGTCAGCGCCAAACGGGCCACTGCGCTTGCCCCTTCCGCCGCCGACTTGTTGCATGAGACACACGCAGCAAAGGGCAAGACCAGCCGGAAAAAGGGCGCAGGCAAAGGCAAGGCAGCCAAAACCAAAGCCGCAAACGCCCGGAAGAACCTGAAAACGGACGACTCAGCTCAAAGCCCCCCCCCCTCCCGGTCCGGCAAGCAGGATGTTGTGTTCATTGTGACAACCGGGCTTGCGCCCTCCATGTATATTGAAAGGGTGCGCACGCGCTTTCCGGTTATCGGGTATTTTGTGCTGGACATGCCCTCGTTTCACCCGCCCATGTTCAGAACGGCCCCTCCGCAAATATTTACTGAGGCCGGCGATCTTATCGCCCCCCAGGCCCTGCTGTTTACAGACGCCCTGGCCTTTCGCTCGCTGTGGGACAATTTGCGCTATGAAACGGCGGCAGCGTATATCAGAGCCGGGCTCAAGGCAGCTGCGGCTTCCGGGGCTTATGCGGCGGCCTATTCCAGCGAAGAATTGCGCCCTTACAGCGGTCTGGTCGCCCTGGCCACCACGGTGATAACCGACTTTGGCACAGCCTGGATGGACGATGGCGTACGCAACTGGGACACGCTTCCCTGTAACGGTTTTCTGGCAAGAACCACCCTTGCCCCGGGAGAAACTCTTACCTTGACTATTGACGACATGATGAGTGAAATACCCATGCCTGCGGAAGGAAACACCGTGTTTGTGTGGGTATCCTACGTCACCCCCAATCAACTGAAGGTACACTATGTTACGATGTAATGTGTTTCGTGTATTCGGTATTCTGGCCCTTACTCTCTCGGCTGTGCTGTTTTCCGCATGCGGCAACAAGCACGTCAGCTATCTGGACAATGACGACGTGGAAGTCTTGTCCACAGAAATGGAAGAAGACGGCGATTTCCTTATTGCCCGCATTACGTTTCAAATTGACAGCGGCCCGCACAGGCAGCACTCCGCCTATCGCATTGAATGGTGGGATGATGACGAGCGGGTGATTGAAACAACCCCCTGGAAAGCGCTGACCATGCGCGGAGAGCTGATTGAAAAAGTGACCGTGCGCTCCACCGTTCCCGGCGCGACATTCTTCAAAGTATTTATTTCCAACGATTCGAGGTAGCCATGACCAATCAGAACGCCGCCCCCAGCCGCCTTTTTATCAATACACCGCTGCCCCTGGCCCTTTGTTTGGCCCTTGCCCTTGTGTGCCTTATGTCCAGCGCCTGTTCCGGCCCCAGAGTTGGCAGGGTTATAGGCGACGGCGATGTGCAATACGACGACCCCACCGCCGTTGAAACCGTTACCCAGCAATATGGTTCTACGGATCTGCAATCAACGGCGGAATACATGACCCAGCAATTGCTGGCCGACCCGCTGATCAGCAACGCCCGGAAAAAACCGCGCCTTCGCCTCCGCGAAGTGATCAATTACACGGATGAACATATCGACAGCAAAGGCATTACTGACAAAATCCGGGTCAAGCTGATGCGCTCAAAAACCGTGCGCTTCCTGGCCGACCCCGGCAACCTGGACCAAGTGTATGAAGAGCGGGAATTCAACAAGGAGCATACGAAGAAAAGCAGCAATGACAAATTGCTGGACGCCGACTATATTGTCACCGGCGCAGTGCGCTCTATACGCAAACGCACGGAAGACATGGGAGACGTGTATTACCAGATAACCATGGAGCTGGTTAACCCGCACAGCGGCGAAGTGGTATGGGCGGATGAAACCGAAATTCGCAAAACCACGGAAGATCCGAGCATAGGCTGGTAGCCGCCGCCAATCGGCAGCCGGGCGTCCTGAACCGGACAACAAGCGCGCTGTCAACGCAGCCCGCCACATGATGACCATAAGCGAGACAACCGCCCTTTTCGGGAATTGCCTTGCTGCAAGAGCGAAAATAACCGGGGCGCCCAGCCTGCGCCAGCAGGAAGGCGCCCCCGGCAATTCCCCTTGCGGAAATTTTTGACGCGGGCTATTGTATTTTCTTAACAAACGATTCCGATATCACTGTACCCACATGCGTAACGCATACATTTTTATAACTTTTACTCCTTGTGGACTCTACCATGAAAAAAACCAAAATCGTCGCTACCCTTGGCCCGGCCTGCAGCACACCGGAAAAACTGTCACAACTCATAGACGCCGGGGCCAGAATATTTCGCCTCAACTTCTCCCACAGTGATGCTTCCGGCTTTGTAGACATTATCAACACCATTCGGGAGCTGGAGCGCAAACACGGCTTTCCGCTGACTATCCTGCAAGACCTTGCCGGTCCAAAAATCCGTATCGGCACCCTGGATGTAAAAAGCCTGTCCTTCAAAAAAGGCGACACCGCCTTCCTTGGACCGCAAAAACCGGCCGATTGCGACTTGCCTTACATCCCCTTTGACAAGCATGAAATTCTGGACGGTCTGGAAAAAGATGACCGCCTTGTTCTGGCGGACGGCACCTTGCAGTTTATAGTGCAGGAGGCTGTTCCCGGAGGCTTCATCATAGCCGCGGACAACAGCGGCATAGTCACTTCCCGCAAGGGCCTTGCCCTTCCCGGCAAGCACATCAAATTCCCGGCTCTGACCGAAAAGGATAAAAAAGACCTGAAAGACGGCTTGCGCCTCGGCGTAGACGCAGTGGCCCTTTCCTTTGTGCAGACCCCGGAAGATATTATTGAAGCCCGCACCATCATCAAGGGCGAAGGCCGCAACATTCCCATTTGCGCGAAGCTTGAGCGGCAGAACGCGGTGGACCGTCTTGAGGAAATTCTTGCGGTGACAGATATCGTCATGGTCGCACGGGGCGATCTTGGCATTGAGTGCCCCCTGCCCCAGCTACCTACCATGCAAAAACGCATTATAGCTGCCTGCAACAAGGCAGACAAGCCGGTCATCGTCGCCACCCAGATGCTCCTTTCCATGGTCAACAATCCCGTGCCCACCCGCGCGGAAACCACGGACGTTGCCAACGCCGTTCTGGACGGGGCCGACTGCGTCATGCTTTCCGAAGAAACGGCCATGGGCAATTACCCGGTTGAAACCGTCGCCTTCATGTCGCGCATTGCAGAAGAAGCGGAAAAGCACATGATGGAGCTTTCCCACCGCCAAATCCTGGATATTGACGCCGAGCAGACGCCGGACTTTTTGTCTTACGCGGCCTGCCTTCTGGCAGACAAAACCCAGGCCGTCGCGCTTATTGCCCACAGCATGAGCGGCGGCGCGGGCAGAAGCCTTTCTTCCCAGCGTCCGAACCTGCCCGTCTATGTGCTTACGCCTGACCATACCGTGCTCAGGCATCTGAACTTCTCCTGGGGGGTAACCCCCTGCCTTGCAGAAGAAAATATGCCGGGGCACCTTGAGCGGGCGGAATTTTTTGTCGATTCCAGCCCCCTGTTCAAACCGGGCGACAGTGTGGTAATTACCGCCGGTCAGCCCAGATACGGCGAAGCCCCCAAGGGCACCAACATGGTAAAAATATATACAAAATAATTGTGTACCCATGGCCAAACCAGCAGTACCGGACAATATTTCTGAAGAGTATTATCAGATCAGCCAGGCGATACTTGAGAGTTTTCCCAAGTATCGCCTGCCGCTGAACCTGTTCAAGCTCGACGAAAAAAGCGCCGCTCTTTTCCCCTACTATACCAAGGACTCTCGCCTTACCAACGAAAAAATTGAAGAAGTGCATGAACTGTGTTCCGAAGGCAACCTTTTTGTCGCACGCTCGGATCACCCCGTGTACTCCAAGCATATTGCCAAACAGCTTGACCTTATCCTCATAGACAAGAACCTCAAGGAAGCGGAAATCGCCGATATTTGCATCCATGCCATGGAGCTTCGGCTTGGGGAATTTTTTGAACAGCCTGTCAGGCTGGTGTTTGACATATTGCACGCCGACATTCTTGTGCTTACCGAATACCTGTGGCTGGACATGCACCGCATAGGGCTTTTCACCCGCCGGCTGCATACAGGCGAGCACAGCCTTGCAAAACATTCCATCAATACAATGATTACAGGCCTGTGGCTGTATGTGAATGAAAAAGGAAGCGAGCTGAGCCGGAAAGACTTTGACCATGCCGCCGCCGCCCTTTTGCTGCATGATATCGGCATGACCAAGGTACCCGCTTTTATTCTTTCCAAAACCACCCCGCTCAAGCCGGAAGAAAAGGAAAAAATTCCGCTGCACCCCTTTGTAGGGCTGAAAGTCATGCAAAAGCTGGAGCAAACCCATGATTTGATGAACCAGGCCGTCATGGAGCACCATGAGCGGCTGGACGGTTCCGGCTATCCGCAGAAACTGAGGGATATCAATCCCTTTTCCCGCCTTACCGCCGTGGCGGATGCCTTTTCAGCCATGATCCAGACACGCCCCTATGCGGAAGCCAAACCCGCCCTCGCGGCGGCAAAGGAACTTGCCGATCAGAAATCCCGTTTTGATTTTCACCTTTCCAGCAAGCTGCTGGCCGCTCTCGTTTCCAACACCTTTGGCAAAGTCCAGCAATAACCCTCTGGCCCGGTAGCCCATGGAACAGTACGCAGGCACATCATCTGATGTTCGCGGTATCCCATGCCGCAAAGGCATTGCCTTTGTGCTGGCCTGCGTCATGTTGCTGCTTGCGGATTCTGTAGCGTTTTCCTTTACCCAGCCAGCGCCGAAGCGCCTTGTGCTCTTTGCGCCTGAACCCGTTGTTACGCAAGGAGAAGTGCTGGTAAACCTGGATATCACCGTTGACAACGAAGAGGGCCTCGCCAACATGCTTCGCGACGGCGCGGTTCTGGCGCTCGGCATTACCCTTTCCATTGAGCGCGTTCGCTCCTGGTGGGCGAACGCAGAAGCCGCCCAAAAAGAATACCTTTCCGTAATCCGCCACGACCCCCTGACGAGAGATTTCAGCCTGGAGCTGCCAACGCCTTCGGGAAACAAGGAACTGCGCGACAAAAGTCTTACCAGGCTCTTGAGCGCAAGCTGGCGGCAGCTCAGCCTGCCCCTGGTTTCCCTTGCTGTCCTGCAAGCTGAAGAACCGGCCGAGAGCTATGAAATTCTGGTTACCGCCACCCTGCACCACACGGAGGTTCCCCCCTGGCTGGAAAAAAGCATGCTGTTCTGGTCTTCGGAAGTGGTTCCCCCGCAAACGCGCACCGCAACCCTTGTTCCCCCCGCGTCTTCGTCCACAACGCGCAGCGACACCGGCCTGCAAAGGCAGCCGCGTGGCGTGAATGCCCTTTGGGCCTGTTTTGCGTCTGATTTTTACGGCACACTCTGTACGCCGGTCAAAGCGGCGATTTCCTCCTTTTTCCGCTTCGCCGGTTTTGCTCCAACGCCATGAGCCAGACCCCGCCCCCCTCTTCGCAAAACGACCCTGCCCAGGGCTCCCCGGACCCTGCCCTTCCCCCCATGCCTACTCCTGCGGAGCAACGCCAGCGTGAGCGTATCCGCAGGCGGCGCGAGTTGATGTTTGCCGCTGCGGCCTTTATGCTGGTACTCATCCTGACCACCGTGCAGTTAAACCAGTTCCGCGCCGGCGACGCCATGTTTGTGGTCATGTTCAACTTGAACTTTGTTCTGCTGCTGGGCATTTTGCTGGTTGTACTGCGCAACGGCTATAAACTGCTGGTGGAACGGAAGCGAAAAGTTCTCGGCGCCCGCCTTCGCACCCGACTGGTCCTGTTTTTCGTGCTGTTTGCGCTATTCCCCTGCCTGCTCATGCTGGTGGTTACCACCAAATATGTACAGCTTTCCATAGATTTCTGGTTCAAGGATCAGATTGAAACATCCATGGAAACCGCCCAGGATCTGACCAGCATCATGTTTGAAAAAACCGGTCAGGCGCTCATACGCCAATCGCAAAATATTCTGGATGAAGTGGACAAACGTAACCTACCCTTTGGCGGGCCGGATATGGATTCCCTGATAGAGCGCAAACGCCGCGAATACAGTTCCGCGCTAATCGGCCTGTATGCGGACGGGGAGCAGCGCAACTGGCACGGGGAAAACGGCACCCAACAAGCCTGGCTTCTGGCAAAGGACGCACTGAACTGGGAACAGGTAAACACCCAGGGCTTTGGCTATACGCTGGTTTCCGTGCCATTTGGCCAGGACTATATCGTTAGTGTGCTACCGGTAGCCAATGCAGCGAAAGGCTACATGGCCCAGGCCTTTTCACTGGGCGAAGGCTTCCACGCCGGTATTGACCGGATTGTCAAGGGTTCCAAGGAATACCGGAACCTGCGCAACATGAAAAAACCGCTCAAATTCACCCTGTACAGTAGTCTTGGCGTATTATCCGCCCTGATTATGCTTGCGGCGGTATGGTTCGGCTTCCGACTGGCCAGAGATCTTTCCGCCCCCATTTTCGCCCTGGCCTCCGGCACCCAGCGCATTGCCAAGGGCGACCTGAGCGTTCGCCTTGCTTCCAGCAGTCAGGATGAATTCGGCATGCTCATCCATTCCTTTAACAGAATGGCCGCAGACCTTGAACACAGCCGCCATGAAACCATGGGAGCCTATTCCCTGCTGGAAGAACAGAACAGACAGACCGCAAGGTACAGCGAATACATTGAAACCGTGCTCAACAACATTGCCGCCGGGGTTGTTTCCTTTGACCCGGACGGCTACATCAACACCGTAAACCACGCGGCCTGCGACATTTTGGGGCTGGAAATAATCCAGTTGGTCGGCAGGCGCATTGAAGATATTTTGCCCGCCGCCCAAGGGATTACGGCTCGCCATGTGCGTGAGCGGTTCCAGAACAACCTGGAAAGCCGCACCCAACACAGCGTCAGCGTGCACATGCACGGCGAGGAACGCAGGCTTCTGGTCAACGTGGTCGGCTTTGCCACGGGCGGCATATACCAGGGGGCGGTTGCCGTTTTTGAAGATGTTTCCGAGCTTGAGCGCATGCAGCGCATGGCTGCCTGGCGCGAGGTAGCCCGGCGCATCGCCCATGAAATCAAAAACCCGCTTACACCGATCAAGCTTTCCGCCCAACGGCTGGCCCGCAAGTTCGGCAGGCAGGTTGACGACCCTGTATTCACCCAGAGCACAGAACTTATCGTCAAACAGGTCGAGCATTTGCAGGCCATGGTGCAAGAGTTTTCCGCCTTTGCCAAACTGCCGGAAGTTACGCCTGTTCCGGGCGACCTTGCCCCCCTGCTTCAAGGCATTACCAACCTTTTTCGTAACAGCCACGTCAACATTCTCTGGAATCTGGACCTTGCGGCAAACCTGCCCGAACTGCCCATGGATAGCGAAGCCCTGCACCGAGCCTTCATGAATCTCTTGTCCAATGCGGCGGAAGCCCTGGCCAACACAAACCGGCCGGACCCGACCGTGTGGATACAGGCAAGCCTGCACGCTAGTCTGAACCTGGTGCGCATTGATGTAGCCGACAACGGCCCGGGCCTGACGGAAGAAGAACGCTCACGCCTGTTTGAGCCCTACTTCTCCCGCAAAAAAGGCGGCACAGGGCTTGGCCTGACCATTGTCCGCTCCATTGTCAGCGACCACAGGGGCTACATACGCGCTTTTCCGCGTGAAGGCGGCGGCACGGTTATTTCCATGGAACTTCCCCTGTCCTGACAGCCCTCTACGCTGGGGCTGTGTGCGCATTCTCTGGAGGGTCGAAAGTTTTACCCCTCCCGCTCTTGAGAAAGGAACAGTAACAACGTATATATTTCCTTTGTGCGCCTTTCACCGTCACCAGCATTTCACCGTGAAATGCCCTCTTGTAAGCGCCTACGCGCTCTCGAGCATTGCAAACGTGCTCTGCAAGGATTTGTACCCAGCTCCTTGCCGCGAAATGCTGTTTGGCTGGCTTTGCTCGCCATTAAGCCTGCATTGCAAAGAGAAAACGCTCTATAACAGGAACTCACCGTGATTCTCAATTTTGCAGAAAAACTCAAAGAATCATTTATCTCTGTGGCCCCGGTCATGTTACTGGTTATTTTTACCCACCTTTTCCTTGCCCCCCTTAGCGACGGGCAGTTCATCCAATTTCTCGTGGGCGGCGTTCTGCTTATTGTCGGACTCGGCATTTTTTTGATGGGCGCGGATATAGGTATGGTCCCCTTCGGCCAGAGGGTCGGGTCTGCCCTGACCCGCAAACGCAATCTGCCCATGCTTGTTACCGCCGCCTTTATCATCGGCTTTGCCATAACCATTGCCGAGCCGGATGTGCAGGTACTGGCAAACCAGGTAAGCGGTGCCTGCCCGGACATCAACAAAACCACGCTGCTAATCATGATTGCCGTGGGTGTGGGCCTGTTTCTGGTTCTCGGCGCTGTGCGCACCGTTATGCAACTGCCGCTTCGCTGGCTGCTGATCTTTTTTTACGGGCTGGTCTTTGCCGCCTGTGCCTTTGTAGACCCGGCTTTTATCGGCATAGCCTTTGACTCGGGCGGAGCAACCACCGGACCGATTACCGTGCCCTTTATCATGGCCATGGGCCTGGGTATTGCCGCTACCATCAAAAAGTCGGAGGGCGATGACAGCAGCTTCGGTATGGTCGGCCTTGCCTCTGTCGGTCCCATAGCCGCTGTGGCAGCCCTTGGCCTTATTTCCGGGGCCAACGTAAACATGGCCGCGCCGGTAGAAGACATGGAGGTGGAAGTCGCCCTCCCGCTTGTAGACCATTTTTTAAGCCTCCTTCCGCATATTGTTTACGAAATGTTCATGGCCCTGGCCCCTTTGCTGGTCATTTTTCTGTTTTTCCAGTTCACCCTGCTCCGCCTGCCCGCCCAGCAGGTAAAAAGAATGATTCTCGGTCTCCTGTACGCCCTGATCGGCCTGATTATTTTCATGACCGGGGTTAACGGCGGCTTTTCGCCCGCGGGGCTTTCTCTTGGGCAGGGGCTTGGTGAGCTTGGGGGAGGAGGCAAGCTGTTGCCGCTGGGCTTTGTGCTCGGCGCAGTTGTAGTGCTGGCCGAACCGGCGGTGTGGGTGCTTACCCAACAGGTGGAAGACGTTTCCGGCGGTTATATCCGGCGTTCCATCATGTTGGCCGCCCTTTCGCTGAGCATTGCCCTGGCTGTGACGTTGGGTATGATCCGGGTTATTTCCGGCATGAGCATCTGGTATATGCTGTTGCCCGGTTACGGTCTGGCACTCGGCCTGACCTTTTTCTGCCCGAAGCTTTTTACCGCCATTGCCTTTGACTCGGGGGGGGTAGCTTCCGGCCCCATGTCTACCACCTTTGTATTATCGCTTACCCTTGGCGCGTCCATAGCTCTGGGCGGCAACCCCCTTGAAGACGCCTTCGGCATGATTGCCATGATTGCCATGGCTCCGCTGATAACCATACAGATACTTGGTATTGCTGTTAAAATTATGGAAAAAAGAAACAGGGACAAAATTGCTGCAAAAGGGAAAGCACAATGACAATATCATTCAAACCGGCCAAACTGTTCAGCTGCCTTGTGGGCAGACATAAAGCCGAACTGCTCGTTCAGGCGGCCAAATCGGCAGGAGCACGTGGCGGCACTATTTGTTATGGCAGAAGCGTGGGTGAAAGCAAACTGCTGCAAGCCCTTTCTTTAGCCGATGTGCAGCAGGAAATGGTCTTTTTTCTTGTAAGCGATGAAGCAAACAGCGTTATTCAGGCAGTTGCCAAGGCTGCGCTGGAAAATCCCAAAAAACTTTCCGGCTATGCCAGCGTAATTGAAGTGCCGCGCATGATGATGCGCACCGCCGCTACACCCGGCATTGAAACTCAAAATCAACCCAAGGATAACGGGAGCAGCCAAATGAATTCCGGTCATCAGCTTGTCACTGTGATTACAAACTCCGGCTACGCGGACGACATCATGGCTGCGGCCAGAAGCGCCGGGGCAACAGGCGGCACCATTCTAACCGCCAGAGGCACCGGAACAGAGGAAGACGTGAAATTTTTCGGCATAAGCCTTGTACCGGAAAAAGAAATGCTGCTCATCGTTGTAGATGACACTAAGGTTGATACCATTGTCAGCGCCATCCAAAGCGTACCCAAACTCAATGAACCGGGCGGCGGCATTGTTTATACCACCAGAGTAGAACAGTTCTTTGTGCTGGGAAAGGATACGCCCCTGGAATATTAAGGCTCCTCTGCCGATTCCGGGAATACTCTGTCATAAAGTCAAGTTGCTCTCTCTCAAAAGAAGATTGTAAAAAAGACTGCAAAACCTCTTGGTCTTGCAGTCTTCAGGCTTCAAGCATACCGAATTTTGACATACGTATTCCGTGCCGAAATCTCCCCACAATACAAAGCACACGGCAATGACACCGACTCTCGCTGCACGGGGTCAGGAAACAAGCTGCGGAGTGTACCGTACTCTGCTCTCCTGCCTTACAATGCGTATAGTTTTAATCAATATGCCAGCGTAGCCAGGTAAAGAGCACATTACCGTCGTTATGACCACCGGGAATATAAGCAGCCTGCACAGAAATATCTTTATATTCAAGGCTAACGACAGGCAGGGGAAGGGGCAGTGGGATGTAATAATACTCATACCTGCCCGTGACACCAAGAGTGAATCCTGCCCCTAGCGCGAAATCTTTTTGTTCGCCGGGTCGCCAGTTTTTGACGAAGGCATATCCGCCATACGGCTCGAACTTGTCATAGGAATCCATGAAGCCCATAATATACAAAGAGTGCCAATCGCCATCCTCGTCAGTTATGGATTTACCTATGCCAAACCCCCAGGGATTTTCATTGTATTGACGGACTTTGTCCTTGTCGTACATCAGACGGTTGTGCCAAGAATAAGCGGGGATATAAATATCATATTTACCCGAGCGCCACGTTTGTTTCACGCGCTTCATCCAATTGGAGAAAATCCCGGTCTCCTCTTCGCCAACGGTATTGGCGGGAGGCAAATTTTCCGATGGCTTCTGGGCCATGGGGCTATGCGCGGAAAAACGTAATCCCTGTTTACCGTTTGACCCGGAAAAAGAAGAGAGCGAAGAGGATTGGGGTCGGATGCTCTGCCCCGCGTCTTTACGTACAAGCCCGGACACGGTTGTGCTTTGCACCTGCGAACCGTACCCGCTCTTTTCTTGTATACCAGAAAGGGCGGCCCACGAGTCGGGAACCGGCAACAGTGCGGGAACCAACAGCAGTGAAAGAAGAGTAAAAAAGTAGCGTACCGAATTCATGGCTCCAAGTTTATACAATGAACGGTTTTCTTTCAAGTCTGTCGAAAGGAGATGAAAAAGCATTATTCCTCCGGTATCGTCGACGGCTGAACGGTGTGACATCAACCACCTCAAGCCCATACTTTTTTAGAGAGTGTCGACACGAGTGTAGATTTTGTCACCAGGAGGGAGTTAACTCTTTCGCCCATGACTTCCCGGGGGTTCTGTGCAACGCGGGCAAGGGACAAAAGACATCTCGTGACTACACTATCCAGGGCTGTATTCAATGGATTGAGAGCCGGGCTGTTTCACCAGCCTCGCCCGAGGATGGGAGAGTATACTATAAATTCAACGAGTTGACGGTCTTTGCCCTGAGATTAAAGCAAAGCTTCCATAAAAATGGTCGCCCTACGCAACTTAGAGCTTGACGAATGGCCGATCTTCCTTCATATACAACTCTCTGTTTCTGCGGGAGTAACTCAGTGGTAGAGTGCAACCTTGCCAAGGTTGAAGTCGCGGGTTCAAATCCCGTCTCCCGCTCCAAAAATTCTGTTCTCCCAATGAAGTATTTCGCCATGCAAATATGCTTATACGGTTGAAATGCTTTGATATTGGGAAGCGAAATGTAGCAACGTCCGTGAGATTGGCGTAAGCGAGCTTTGTTTGCCGTAAAGCGACTATTTCAAAACGCATGCTATACGTTGGGGCGGCATGGCCAAGTGGTAAGGCAGAGGTCTGCAAAACCTCCATCTCCAGTTCAAATCTGGATGCCGCCTCCAGAAAATTTGCTCCGTCAGCTGGAGTACCTCACTAATAGAGTGCAACCTTGCCAAGGCTGCACTCTATTTTTTTTCGCTGATACATTGGCCTGCGCTGGCCTTCATAGTACACCGGCCACTTTCCAGAATCCGGAAAAGAGCAATACGTACTCGGAGCCACGCCCTACTGTGAGGCTTGATCCGGCAGCGTCTTTATGCACATGATGCGGTAAGTGCCGTCGTGCTCTTCAACTCCATGCGTGTCGTGCCCGAATCCGGGAAAGCGTCTGTCAAAGTCCTCAAGACTTTTGAGGTAGCTCAGGTATGGGCCATTCAGGGCTTTCGCATTTTCTCCTGGCATGAGAAGCGGTATGCCTGGCGGATACGGTACAACACCCGTGGCGACAACAGCCCCGCCTTTTTTCTGTCCCATCTCTTCCAGAGTAAGACTCTCAACATTATCAAGCACCAGTTGTTCGTAAGCATCTGCCGGAATCAGCCTGGCTTCGGGCAAGGAGGAAAAGGCCGCGGCAAGCTTATCCGGCATACGCAGTTCGCCGATTGTCGAAAACATGATGCCGCAAAGGTCTTTCAAGCCCATACCGGCGTAGTTCGCATGGTCGTCAAGCAAGCCCGGCAGGACTTTGGTGAGCGGCGCGTTTGCATCGTAATCCCGTTTAAATTCAAGCAGGGCGTTCAGCAGCGTACCCCACTTCCCCTTGGTTATTCCGGGTGAAAAGAGGAACAGCATGGTAAACTCCTGCGTTTTTTCCGCTACAATGCCCTTTTCGGCAAGGTAGCGGGAAACAACATACGCGGGAATTCCCGTATCGGCCAAAGTCCCGTCTGCCTTCATGCCGGGAGTGATCAGAGTCACTTTGATGGGGTCGAGCATGGCGTAGCCGCTTTCAAGGCTGTCAAAGCCGTGCCAGTCATCGCCGGAGCGCAGCATCCAGGGGGCAGCCTCAGCAGCCAGGAACCCCTGGGGGGCATTGGCAAAGGGTATTTCATCGCCCTGGTAGTGGACAGTTTCCGGCTGCCAGCAGTTGAAGAACCAGTCGTTGCGTTTTGTAAAATCGGCTTGTGTCTGAGCAATGACCTGCCGGAACTTTATCGCTTCCAATATGCTGTCTGCCAACATATCCCTTCCGCCGGGGCCGTCCATAATGGCCGCACTCACATCGTTCGAGGCAATGATGGGATACAGGGGCGAAGTAGTGGCGTGCATCATGTAGGCCTCGTTAAAACGGGCATGTTCCAGAGGTTTGCGCCCTTGGCGGACGTGAATGAGCGAAGCCTGGGAAAGGGCTGCCAGCAATTTGTGGGTAGAATGCGTGGCAAAAATTGTCGGCTTGTCCGGTGTGTGGTCCTGAATGTCGCCGGACATGGCGAATCTGCCGTTGTAGATGGGGTTAAAGCGTGCGTAGCCGTACCACGCCTCGTCAAAATGCATACGGTCCACGCTTTTTCCGAGCAGGTCGGATACGCGGTTCACGTCATACAAAAGGCCATCGTATGTGGAATTGGTGATAACGCCGAGTACGGGCGTTTTGCTCTTTCCCATAGGGGTCAGCGGGCTTGCGGCAATGCTGCCTGCTATGGCACCTGGAGCGAGACGCTCCGGCGGGATGGGGCCAATAATGCCGTACCGGTTGCGCGTGGGGGGCATCCAGACAGGAACGGCCCCACTCATGATGGCAGCATGCTCCAACGATTTATGACAGTTTCGGTCAATAAGCGCCAGTTGCCCGCGGGCCACGTTGGCGGTAAAAATAATGCGGTTGGACGTGGAGGAACCGTTGGTCACAGTATAGGAACGATGGGAGCCGAAAACCCGTGCGATGTACTCCTCACTCTCGCCCATGGCGCCGGAATGGTCGAGCATGGACCCCAGGTCCGCAACAGAGATCGAAAGGTCGGAGCGCAGCAAGGGTTTACCGAAATAGTGCTGAAAAGCCCAACCCGCCGGAGTTTTCAGAAAAGCGGCCCCTCCATTGTGTCCCGGAGTGTGCCAGGAGTAGGAATAGGTCTGGGCGTAAGCCAACAGCTTGTGAAACATGGGCGGCAGCACAGTTTCCCGATAACGCTCTACTTCGGCCAAAACCCGACCGCTGAGGAAGTCTGGCGCGTTTTCGGGCATCCAGATAAAATCGTTGGCCAGCCGCATAACCTCAATGGGAATGGCGTCCGCGGTAACCGTTTCCGACGCGAGAAATACCGGTATGTCCGCGTTGCGCATGCGCAGTTCCCGCAGCATTGCGGCGACAGCGCCATCACTCGATCCGGCCGGGTCTTTTTCCCCGTTCATGTCCCAACTTACAACAAGGCATTGTATTGAGGGGTCAGAGGCGAGTCTGTCCCGCGCATCGGTAATGCTGGCTGTTGTACTTACTTCAATGGATTTTTGCTTCAAGGCGCGAATTATTTCGTCAAGGGCCTGCCCCACTGCCGTAGGTTGCCCCGCCTCCTGGTGCGCCACCAGCACCCGCATGGGCAGTATGTCGGGATCAATGGTCTGCTTGTAAGAAGAGGCAAATGCCTGCGGCATGTTGAGAAAAACAAGAAAAATAAGCATAAAGGCGATGGGGGGAATGCGCATACTGTAGCTCCTCACGTTGCGGTGCTGTCGAGAATGGCTCCAAATATATGCCGTTTTTCCGGCCTGTACAACTCGCTTTTTAGCGTGGATATCCCTTCTTCTTTCAGAATGGATTCGGAAGTATCGAAAAGGCTGGCCCCTGACGCATGCCGCCTTGCACCTTGCGATTGACGCTTTGAAACCGAACACGATACCATTGGTAAAAAACGGCGGGCAACTGGTCCCAAAGCCGGTCGAACGTTGCAAAGACCGAAAATGAAACCTGGATTATTTTATAATGTCAGCAAAACAAAAATGCCTAAAAGGATGGAGTGCAACATGAAAAAAGTTGGGATAATCCGCTGTCAGCAAACAGAAGATATGTGCCCAGGCACTACGGATTTCAAAACTGCGGCTTCCGGAAAGCTTGCCTTTGAGCCTTTCGGGGCCTGTGAAATTGTGGGCTTCGTCACCTGTGGCGGCTGCCCCGGGAAAAAAGCCGTCACGCGGGCCAAAATGCTTGTGGAGCGCGGCGCAGAAGTGGTCTTCCTGGCTTCCTGTATTAAAAAGGGCAACCCCATCGGTATGCCCTGTCCCAATTACGAAGCCATGAAAGCGGCTATTGAAAAGAAAATAGAAACCATCCCGGTTGTGGACTGGACACATTGAGTCGAGCGGCTCCGTGCAGTTTGTCGTAGCCTGCCTCACGGAGCCGGATAAACGCGTCATATACTTGTGCCCCGAGTGCCTTTTGTCGCTGGCTTCGGGGCTTTTTTTTCATTCCGGCACAGCCGACGTAATTCCCAGGCTCCTTGTGTTCAGACCTTGTTCAGCGTAAGTCATCGTCATACTGCTTGCCCGATTATTTCACCAGTTGGCAAGCGGACAACCGCCCCAGGACGCCGTATGATCAGCCGTTCGCGATATATGCTTCTCAATGCCTATCATATCCTGATAGACGGTCTGTTCGATTCCATTCCCATCCTTCTTGCTTTCATGATCCTGACCTTTGATGTGAATGAATCGGCCGTCGGCCTTATCGTCTCTCTTGGAACAGCCCTTGGCACGGCAGCCGGACTGGGAACACTTGTTCTTGCCCGTACCCTCAAGTTCACGCACATCACGGCGCTGGTAACCGCCGTATACGGCGCCGGTTTTGTGGCCGCCGCATTTTCCGGCGGTATTATGAGCGCCGGAATATGTTTTGCTCTGGCCATGACCGGGCACAGCATTTTTCACAACATCAGTTTTTCCTACATTACCCGGAATACAGAGCGCCAAAAACTGGGCCGGGTTATGGGCGACTTCATTGCCATTGGCGATGTCGGCAGAATTCCGCTTGTTTCCCTGGCGGCTTTTGCTGCCGCGTATACCTTTGCCGGACTACCCGGCTGGAAGCTTGTCTGCTTTTGCTACGGGGCCATCGCTCTGTGTGCGGCACTCGGGCTTTTGCCCATGCAAGACGAAGACGCCCCACAAAAAACTGACCCTTGCGAAAAAAAAACAATACCTCCCCTCTTTTGCCCTGCTGAAAGAACGGGACGTTCTGCTCTCCATGCTGGCAAGCGTGCTTAACGCCTTCAGCAACGAGCGGGTTTTCACCTTCCTCCCTCTTTTGCTGCTGGCAAAAGGCATTGACCCGACCATCATCGGCACCTTTGCACTCGGCTTCACCGCCGGATCTTTTTTAGGAAAAATGGCCTGCGGCAGATTTATTGACTCTTACGGCTCCCGCAAGGTATTTGTTTTTGCCGAACTGCTGCTCACGATTTTACTCTGCATCTTGCTCATGACAGACAGTCTTGCGCTGATTGTCATTATTGCCCTCGTTTTGGGCATTGTAACCAAGGGCACCATTCCTGTTGTACAAACCATCATTATTGAACCGGTCAGCAAATCCGGCGCGTTTGACGATATTTTTTCCATAAATTCCTTTGTACGCGGTATTACAAACATGCTCACCCCCCCTGATTTTCGGCCTGATGGCCGCATGGTGGGGCATGAACAGCGTCTATCTGCTTATGGCCGTGGTTGCCGCGCTTGCGGTCATTCCTGTATGGCTGATGCGTAAACCTGAAAAATAAACAGCTCGCACCCGCTTATCAAGGAGCGAATATTCCATGCTCAAATCACTCATTGCCATAAGCGCCGGAGCGTCGCTCGGGGCCATTTGCCGCTGGCTTCTCGGGCTGCTGCTTAACCCCGTGCACCCGCATCTGCCCCTTGGCACTTTGACGGCAAATATCCTTGGCGGTTACGCTATCGGCCTGGCTTTGAGTTTTTTTTCTTCTCTTCCTTCCCTGTCACCGGAATGGCGATTGTTTGTGATTACCGGTTTTCTCGGCGCGTTAACCACGTTTTCCACCTTTTCCGCCGAAGTCGGGCTTATGCTGCAACAGCACAGATTTTTTCTTGCCGCAGGCACCATTGCCTTGCATGTCTGCGGTTCTCTTGTCGCGTTGTTTCTTGGCATGGGCACCTTTTCCTTTCTCAGGTATCTCCTTCAAAACAGTTGAGCCTGACCACAGATACTCCTGAACAACTTTTTTCTTTTTTGCAGCAATTGTGTTGACAAAATCACACTTTTGGATTTAGCCTAATTAATATTAGTTAGGCATTCAAATCTGGAGGCAGATATGGCTTCACAAGCAAGCTCACTGGAAAAATTACAATTCGGAACATTCACCCTCGGGCCACAACTGTTTGGCGTAAACATTCTGCAAATGCGTGAAATAATACGCCCCATAGAAGTAACTAAAGTTCCCAAAGCCACAGATATCATTGAAGGCGTCATCAACCTGCGCGGCGAGGTCATTCCCATTGTGAGCCTTCGCGCGCGTTTTGGCATGCCCCCGAAAAGCTTTGACAAGGAAACCCGCATCATCAACATAGAAATAGACAACATCGTCGTCGGATTTATTGTCGATACTATCGGCCACGTGCATACCCTTGACCAGACAACTATTGAACAACCCCCGGCGGTGGTTGCCTCAGTCGACTCGGAGTACATTTCCGGGATTGCGAAGCTGACAGACAACCTGCTTATCCTGCTCAATGTGGAAAAGCTGGTCCCGCTTGAAACCCTGCAAAGTTTTGTACAGCAGGCGTAAGTAAATGTCGGCCGAACGGCTGAGGCAAGCGGCACTCATACGCTTTGCCGACCAGGGCTATGATGTAACAACCCTGGCGGACATCGCTTCTGACGTTGGTATCAAGCCGCCGTCCATCTACGCCCATTTCCGCAGCAAGCAGGCGCTTTTCCAGGAAGTAATGGAGTTTTCCTTTGCAAATGAGCTGGAAGGCGCCGCCAGGATCCTGCAACGCCCCGAGCCTGTATCCACCGCTTTGAAGAACTATTTCTATGGCACCTTGCACCGCTTTGAAAACGACCCGAATCTGCGCTTCTGGTTGCGCAGCATCTACTTGCCGCCCCGAGAGCTGGTTCAGGAAATTCGCGAGAACGACAAACAGTTCGCGGCTTCACTGGAAAAATTAATCGCCCGGGCACTTTGCCACTCACAATACGGACTGCGAAATTCCCCCTTACCGCATGAAACGCTGGCTGCATCCTTCATCGGTATTTTGCGGGGCCTGCACGCGGAACTCCTGTACTGCGGCAATGAAAATTCCAATAAAATCCTGTCAGCCCTGTGGACAATTTTTCACAACTCGCTAGCCGAAAACGCCTCCTGAAAACGGTATTTTCGGCTAGCGCCTACTTGCAAAAGCACTGCAAAATCTTCTTCCTTTTTTTCTGCTCCCCCATTTTCCCCTGCCCGAGAACGATTTCAATTTCCCGCTCCAGCTTTGTCGCGATTGCGGACATTTGCGTTTTTGCATAGTATATTTCCCGCTTCATTTCGCATGTCCTTTACTATGCTTGGCATTAATAACCCTTTGCAAGGAAGCTCCCATGTCCGATTCTGCCCTTCGTGCCCCGTCTGTCTGGAAAAGCTACAGGTTTCCGCTCATCTTGCTGCTGTCCATCACCCTTGGCAGCATAATCGGCCTTGTTTTCAAGGAAAAGGCCACCGTGTTGCGGCCCCTGGGCCAGATTTTCCTCAACCTCATGTTTACGGTGGTTGTGCCGCTGGTTTTTGTGACCATTTCCAGCGCAGTCGGCAACATGCTGAACATGCGCAGGCTCGGAAAAATACTCGGCTACATGATGATGGTCTTTTTCGTCACCGGGGCTATTGCAGCTGTGCTTATTCTTGTTACCATGGTCGTCTTCCCTCCAGCAGAGGGCGTTTCCCTGGCCTTGCAGGCAGCGGGAGACATTGAAACGGTCAGTCTGAGCGAAGCCATTGTCCGGGCCATTACCGTGTCGGACTTCAGCGAAATCCTGTCCCGCAGGAACATGCTGCCCCTGATTGTCTTCTCGATTATTTTCGGCTTTTGCATCAGCTCTTTCGGAAAGGAAGAAAACAGGGTAGCCAAGCTGCTGGAAGACCTTTCCCGAATCATGATGAAGATGGTCGACGTAATCATGCTTTACGCCCCCATTGGCCTTGGCGCGTATTTCGCCACCCTTATCGGCGAATTCGGCGCGGAACTGCTTGAAGCCTATGGCCGTGCGCTGCTCATCTATTTTCCCCTGTGCGTTCTGTACTTCTTCATCGCTTTTCCGCTGTACGCTTATTTCGCCGGTGGGCGTGAAGGCGTGAAGCGCATGTTCGCCAACATATCTTCGCCTGCCGTTACTTCGCTTGCCACCCAAAGCTCCATTGCCTCCCTGCCTGTTAACCTTGAGTCCTGTGCGAAAATCGGCGTACCCAAAGACATCCGGGATATCGTGCTGCCCATTGGCGCAACCATGCATATGGAAGGTTCCGTTCTGGCCGCCGTGCTCAAAATTGCCTTTCTGTTCGGCATTTTCGGACAGGAATTTTCCGGGGTCGGCCTGTACCTTACCTCGTTCCTCATCGCGATTATGGCTGGCGTTGTCATGAGCGGCGTGCCTGGCGGCGGACTTATCGGCGAAATGCTTATTGTCAGCCTGTTCGGTTTTCCGCCGGAAGCGTTCCCGATTATCGCCACCATCGGCTTTCTGGTAGACGCGCCTGCCACCTGCATTAACGTTTGCGGCGACACCGTGTCTTCCATGCTGGTGGCCCGCTTTGTAGAAGGCAAAAACTGGCTGGCAAACGCAACAGGCAACGCGCAAGTGGATGAAGCGGAAATTTCCACAGTTGAAAAGGAAGTGGAAAACAAGGACAGCGGCCGGGCTTTCTGGGGATAGACGGTCCAGGTAATACATCGACACACGCACCTTCGGGCGGAAAAGGACATGCTTCCCTTTCCGCCCGTTTCACTTTATACTCCCGCCATGCGGCCCTCCTTTACAGCCACCATGCATGCCTACCCCTGGAAGCGGCAACTTCTCTGCTTCATTCCCCTGTGGGCCATGCTGTTTGCAATCTGGCTACTCGTCGGCACGGGGCGATGAGGTTACGCGCTATTTCAGCGCCTTGCGCGAAGAATGGCCCGAAGTTACACAAGCCATGCGCGTGCTAACGCATTGGGTCTTGCGGGCGCTCTATGTTGTTTGGGCAGGCCTTTGCGTATATTGCCTGTATAAAGGAGACAGACGCAGCGTTCGACGGGTAGTGCTCTTTGCTCTGGTGCAAATTGCTGTAACCATGTTGATGGTACAGGCTGTCAAATGGACCGTGGGCAGGCCGCGTCCGCTGCTGGCCCTGAAAGGCGTGGGCTATGTGCCTTTTGTTTCGGCCAACAGCAGCCATTCCTTTCCTTCCGGGCATACAGCAGAAGCCTCCGGCGCGGGCAGCGCTCTTGCCCTTTGGACGCGCAGCCCC
>JAJDIC010000020.1 GCA_030266525.1 Desulfovibrio sp. OttesenSCG-928-G15
TGGGCAAGCTCAATATCATAGCCGACCCACGAACCATGGGAGCGGAAGGAAAAGGGCGGAAAATCCTCGTCACACACGCCAAGCACAAGCTCTTTGGCCTGTTCAATGTCTGTCAGTTTTTTTTGTCCGGCCTGTCCTTGCGACGCGCACAACAACTGGGTGAACAAGATGACGAGAGCCAGAGCGGGTAGCGATGCCGCGCCGAAGATACGCACAAGCATTTGTATCATTGCGTTTTTCCGAGCAATGCCGAGATTGCGGTATTGGCGGCAACGTTCACCCCGGTCATTGCGGAATCAAGCAAGGGGTAAATGCCGGTCAGTAAAAACACCACCGGGGCGTGCGGCAGGGCAAGCGGTTCGGCAACAATGCTCAACAGGTTGAGCGCGGCAAGTCCGGGTACGCTGACGCCCGCCACCCCGGCCAGCACGGTTCCGAGGCACAGAATGACAAGCGTTATCGGGGTAAGCGAAACATCATAGATTTGCAGCAGAAAAAGCGCTGCAAGGGCGTAAAAGGCAACGCTGCCCGCGGGGTTGAGGGTTATGCCGATGGCGGCGGAAAAAGACGTGATGTCGCCGCGCAGCCTTTTTTGGCGACCAAGGGTTTCGCGTATGGCCGGGAGTGACGCCAGACTGCTTTGCGTTCCGACAGCGATCAGGAAGGGCCGTCCTATTTCCTTGAGCCCCGCCATGAGTCCTGTGCGCGATGAGCGGATGAACAGTACGGCATACACGCTGAGCATGACGAGGTAACACACGGTCAGCGCCAGCAGGAAATTGCGCAGAGCGTGCATTATGGGTGAGTCAAAGTCTTGAATCTGGCTTCCCGCAAGGCAGAACAGACCAAGCGGCAGTATGCGCATGAACCAGCTGAGCAACACGGAAATAGCTTTTTCAATTTCATCGCACAGACCGAAAAAATATTGCTGCGGAGCGCCCCGGGTAACCTTGGTCAGGGCAGCCCCGGCAAACAGGCAGAAAAACATGATGGACGCGACATTGCCCGCGCTTAGCGCGGTGAAAATATTGTCAGGGACGACCTGAATCAAAAAAAATACCAGATCGACGTCTTTGGCGGCCCCCTGCTCTATACCGCCTTGCACCCCTGCGTATGAACGGTCGATAAAGTCAAGGGCGACAAGGTCCAGACCGTTCCCAGGCCGGATAACCATGCCCGCGACAAGGGCGATGCTTACGCCGAGCAGCAGGCTGGACAGAAACCTGAGCAGCAGGAGACGCCCGGCGCGGCTGTTCGTATCGTTCGCGCTCATGAGCCGTTTCGGGGCGACGATGACGCTGACAATAACCATGGGCAGGGCGCACATCTGCAACAAGGCCATGAATAGCTTGCCGAACGAGGCCATGGTGTCGCGCATGTCCGGAAAAAAATGACCAAACACCACGCCGCTGACCATGGAGGCCAGCATCAGGACGACGTTGCTGGATGAGTGAGCGGAAGTTTCGGACGCGGTTGACTGCCCGGAAGGCTGTGGAGGGGCAGTATCATCTGTAGCTGTCATGCACATGGTTACTTGATGCATTCCCGGTACTGTTTCAGAAATCACATGGGCGTATCGCGAGCACACGCAGAGAGCGCAAGGGCATACTGCGGAGCGTACTGCGAATTCCTGAAGGGGTTGTCTGGAGGGGCCTTTCGTGGGACGCCCGGACATCTGCCTATTGAATCCGATAGTGCTCTTTTTTCGGGAACAAGACAACCGGGCAAAACGGTTGTTATACCGGCTGCATATACCCGGACATCTGCTCCCGGAACCCCGTGTTCCGGTACCCGCAGATGACGCGGGTAAGATGACACGGGTAAGGCGGCGCTGTCGTTTACGGCAGGCGCACGGTTACGTCCTTGCTGCCGCGCCTGACCACAAGTTCCAGCACCTTGCCCGTGGTGCGGGCGGCGAAGGCGGCCCGGTGCAGGTCCGATCCGGAGCGCACGGGCAGGCCGCCTGCTTTGGCGATGATATCGCCTGCCAGTATTCCGGCTTTGGCAGCCTTGGAGCCGGGGATTACTTCCTTGACACTGAACGTGCCGTTTGCGGCGGTGAAAACAAAGCCGTAGCGGGAGTGCCCTTCCGGTGGGCTGTAATAGAAGAGGTCAGCCTGCTTTGCGTCCGGCGCGGTACCGGAAAAGGGCATGACATGGATAATGCGGGCTTTGGGGTCAAAGAAGGGCAGGCGGTAGGCAATGCCCCGGCCTTTCTGGCTGTGGCCCGCCCCGGCTGCCAGCACTACGGGAAGGCCTGATTTGGCATGCAGCGCGGCGGCTTCTTCGGCCATGGTGCTGTCCCACAGGTTTTGCACCAACAGGAAGCGCTCAAAGGGCTTTTTCAGTGAAATTGGCAGGTTGACGGTTGCACTTTGCCCTTTTTTAGCGCCGGTTACCGGCACGGGCAGCACGAGGCGCTCTTTGCTTCCCGCGCCTGTTTGCCTGCCCCCGGCTTTTACCCGCATGGCTGCATGCATGAGAAAAGTGGAGGCCAGAGCGGTTTTGTGTTCTTCCGGCGCATCGTGAATTTTGGCAGGCAGAGCTGCTTTTTGTTTGGGCGTAAGGCCCTTCAGTCCTTTTTTGCTGACTGTTGCGCGTATGTCCTGGGGAATATTCAAACCGGCAATGGGCATTGCCTGTCTGCGCGCTTCTGCGAATATCGGCTGGTACAGCTTGAAATCATAGCCCCAGTTTGTGCTCCAGCGTACCGCCTCGGGAAGTTGGGAAATGGAGAGTGCGCCGCTAAGGTATTTTTCAAGCTCAGGGGCGAAGGTGTTGCGGGGCAGCATTTCCAGCCCGAGGGCGGTTTTCTGGCCGGAATCTGCCAGAAGGCGCAACACGCGGGCCTGGGCTATGTGGTCAACGGCGCTATCGTGCCGTTCGCCGAGAATAATATAGTCTGCACCGCGCAGCAGATTGGCAACAGCCCTGTCTTGTGCGGGAGTGCCGTCCGGCAGGACCAGCTGCCCTCTGCCATAAGACTGTGAGGCGTTTTGCGTGCCCGGTTGCGCGGCATCGGGCTGTCGTGCGGCGCAGCCGCAGGCGAAAAGCGCGAGGCAGCAAAGAACCAGGCGAAGCGCGGTATGCATGACATCTCCCCTTACAGTATCTGTTCCCTGACCCAGCCTTCTTTGGCAGCCACTTTTTCCAGCGCCTTTCCACCAAGGGCGCATATCCGCCCCTTGGCCGAGAACGCTTCCAGGGCCTGCCCGAATTCCTTGAAATGTCTGGCGCTTGTGCCCAGAATTTCCTCACGCAGTTGTTGCCTGTTGGCTTCGGTATCGCCGCAGAGCAGGCGTACCAGCACAGCAGTGCCTTTGGCGTCAGGCAGCAGGTAGGTGTCCAGTTCGCCGATAGCGCCCACAATGGCAGCGGACAGCTCCTCATCCGAGAGGCTGTGCGAGGCCAGATGTCTGGCGGCAGCGTCGTAGCTTTGCAGGGTGCGCAGGATGTTCGGGTCGCGGTAAGAAACCATGGTGAATGCGCCGCTCATGCGATCCAGGCCGCACATGCAGCCGTAAGCGCCCCCCTGTACCCGGACCTGATCCCACAAATATCCCGTGCGCAGATATTTCAGAATAACCGAGGCCGAGCCGTGCCAGGCGTAGCCGTTGTCGAACAGATTGATTCCCTTGCCCACATAGTTGACCTGGGCAGGCAGCAAGAGGGCTTCCGCTTCGGGCAGGTCCGCCACTTTGCCGAACCAGTCGGAGGCTCCGTCCACACTTTGTTCGGGCAGGGCGGCTGCAAGATCTTCGGCGTATTTTTCCAGCGCGTTGCGCTGCTCCGGCAGGGCGGTCAGGTTTACCGCAAGGCCGGAGCGGTGAATGATGCTGCGGCGCAGTACTTCCAGGTCCTGCAACACCGAGGGCCAGTCTGATTCCACCCTGCCGGCAAGCTGGCGGATGTATTGCAAAGAGCTGATTCCGCCGCTCAATTCCGCAAGCATGCCTGCGCCGGACAGCGCAGCGCGAAGCCGCGCGGCGACCACCATGTGTCCTGCGGGCACGAGGCTGTGTTCGAGGCGGGCCTTTTCTTCCAGCACCATACGCAAAAAGCGCTCTTTGTCGTCAAAAACGGCAGAGGAGAGCACTTCGGCCATCAGGGCGAAAAGGTCTGCGGCCTTGTCCGGTGAGCACTTGCCGTCAAGCACGAGTCTGGCAACGGGCCTTCTGTCCTGTGCGTCTGAAAGGAAAAGGGTGTCTACGTCCATGCCGCCGGTTTTGCGGGCAATGGTCATGCCAAGTTCTGCAAAGTCCCGCTTTTTCGTGCCCATTTCCAGCAAGGCCCGACCGAAAAGCGACAGCAGGGGCAGCAGGTATTCGGGAACGGCAGAAAGGTCAAAGGCCGCTTCCGCGTAGATTATGCCCCCGGTGGGCAGGGGGTGGAACAGGGCAAGTGGGTGTAAAGACTCAAAGCGGATGGTGGGAATTTCCGCGTTTTCTTTTGGCATGTCCGCAACCGCCAGGCGCGGGATGGTGGCCAGATTTTCCGGACTGTCCGGGCTTTGCTGCCATTTTTGTAATACTTTCGCCTGCTTGGCGATATTGGCCTTGCCAGCCTTGTCCA
Source organism: Desulfovibrio sp. OttesenSCG-928-G15 (assembly GCA_030266525.1). The sequence continues at coordinate 4,573 of JAJDIC010000020.1, forward strand.
GGGTGGAAACCACGGCGTTGACCCGCTCTTGTTCCTTGGCCTGCATGGCGGCGTCCAGCGTGGTGTCGGGCGTGAGCACCACTGTGACCCGGTGCGGGTTATCCAGCAGCCAGGTTGTGATCAAAGCTTCAAAATAGCCCTTGTTCCGGCTGGCTTCCTTGATGGTCGCCAGTGCGCCTTCAAAACGCAGCGGGGCAAGGGGGTCTGCATCGTGCAGCCAGGTGGTCAGCGCGCGCAGCATGACCGACAGGCCCACCGGGAAGCGGCCGGAATTGTTTTCACGCAGGCCGAATTCCACGGTATTGACAGCTGCGTCTACCATGTCCTGCGCAAGGCCGTTTTGGGCGAGATCCGCAAGGGTGCGCAAAATCAACTGCTCCACGGCAGCGGCGTTTTCTGTTTCAATTCCCTTGAGGCCGCAGTCAAAGGTGAGTTGCCGAAGTTCTGTTTCCAGCCCCTGTCCGGCAAGATCTTCGCCAAGGCCTGACTCTATGAGCGCCCGGCGCAGCGGCGAAGCGGGCAGGCCGAGAAGGATGTGCTCCAGAATACGAAAGGCGAGGCCGGTTTCCATATCTGTAACGTCCGGGCCGAGCCAGTTGACCACGACCATGCCCTTGTCGTTTTCATCCGACGAGGCAAAGGGAACAGACAGCGTTTGCGGGGCAGAAAGGCGCTTTTGTACGCCAATGGACGAGTTGGGCGTGATGCGCGAAAAACGGGACAGGGTTTGGCCGAGCCTTTCCAGGCGCTCGTCTTCCGGGTCGTCACCCCAGTAAAAAAAGCGGGCGTTTGACGGGTGGTAGTAGTTTGCGTGAAACGCCTTGAAATCTTCGTAGGTAAGCGCGGGAATATGGGCAGGATCGCCGCCGGATTCCAGGGAATAGACCGTATCCGGGAAAAGCGCGTGCAGGCAGTAGCGGGCCAGAACCGACTCCGGCGCTGAAAACGCGCCTTTCATCTCGTTGTAGACAACTCCCTTGAAATTGTACGCGCCGCCTTTTATCGGCTCCAGGTGCCAGCCTTCCTGCTGGAAAATGGTTTCGGTAATCCGGGGGAAAAAAACCGCGTCCAGATATACGTCTGTCAGGTTACGAAAGTCTTGCAGGTTCGCGCTGGCAACCGGGTAGCAGGTTTTATCCGGGTAGGTGAAGGCATTCAGGAAGGTTTGCAAAGAGCCTTTGAGCAGTTCTACAAAAGGCTCCTTGACCGGATATTTTTCCGAGCCGCACAAAACCGAGTGCTCAAGGATATGGGCCACACCGGTGGAGTCTGACGGGGGCGTGCGCAAGGAGACGCCAAACACTTTGTTCTCGTCCGAGTTGGTAAACGAGAGAATTTCAGCCCCGGTGGCTTCGTGGATATACAGCCGCGCGGTAGAGTCCAGTTCCTGAATCCGCTCTTCACGGGCCAGGGTAAAGCCGGATATGTTCATACAGTCTCCTGAAAACAGACAGATCGTTCTAAAAAGAGTGATACACCGGGTTCGTTATATCAGACGAAACCCGGAAATGGGAGTGCCCGGATTATTCTTGCCCGTCTTTCATAATCCGCTTCAACACGATGGAACGGGCGCCGTCGCCAGCCGGGTCGGGGTAGAGGCGGCCGATATTGTCAAATTCATCCAGGCATTCGGCAAAGGCGTCTACAACCGCCGGGTCAAACTGCCGCCCTCGTTCGCGCTCAATGATGCTGCAGGCGTCCATGGACGGGTAGGGCGGCTTGTAAATGCGCGCGCTGGTCAGGGCGTCATAGGTGTCTGCCAGGGCAACAATACGGGCGCTGAGCGGAATTTCCTCTCCCCGAAGGCCGAGGGGATAACCGGTTCCATCCCAGCGCTCGTGGTGGTGCAGGGCAATATCATGGGCCATGGAAACGAATTCCGCCGGGGCTACGAGCTGGCGTTCTACTTCCATGAGGGTTTGCCCGCCGAAAAAGGAATGCTTTTTCATTTCGTCATACTCATCGCGTGTGAGGCGGCCCGGCTTGAACAATACCGTATCGGGCACGCCAACTTTGCCGATGTCGTGCAGGGGGCTGGTTTTATACAGCAGTTCAATGAAACTGTCGGTAAGCTGGCTGGCATAACGAGGCTTTTTGCGCAAGGCCATGGCCAGGGCGTGCGAATAACACTGCACCCGGTGCAGGTGCGCGCCGGTATCGCTGTCTCTGGTTTCCGCAAGAGAGGCCAGGGCCATGATAATCACATCCTGCATGGATGAAAGCTGGTGGCTGCGTTCTTCCACCATAGTTTCGAGCAGTTCGTTTTTGTGAGCAAGAAAACGCTTGCCCTGCAACAAAATAAGGTGTGCTTCAACCCGCGCGTTAAGCACGGCCCCGCTGACCGGTTTGGTAATATAGTCCACCCCGCCCGCCTTGAAGCCCCGGGCCTCGTCTTCTTCCCCGTCCATGGTGGTGAGGAAGATTACTGGAATATCCGCCGTGCGCGGGTCGCTTTTCAGCTTTTCGCACACGCTGTAGCCATCCATTTCCGGCATGATGATATCAAGCAGGATAAGATCCGGCTGGGGGGAATTGGCCGCAATGGTCAGGGCTTTGGCTCCGCTTGTCGCTACCTTGCAACGATAACGGTCTGTGAGCAGATCGGAAATCAGTGTAAGATTTTCAGGAACGTCGTCCACGATAAGGATTATGGGGCTGGGGCCGCTTGCGGCAAACGGTATGCTCATGAATTGATTCCTTCCAGGTGCACTGTTCAATATTGCCTGCGCTACTGCTCAAGGCCCCTGAGTTCTTCCAGCGCTTCTTCAAATTCGAAGCGGGAGATCAGGGAGTTGAGCGTAGAAAAGGCTTCCGAAGACATGAGCTGGCGTAATTCGTCCTTGTGGTTCCCGATAAAGGAGACGGATTCTGCGTCGTCTTCGGCCAGAAGTTCTGCCAGTTCGCCAAAAAGGGCTGCGCGCCGCTCTGTTTGTTCGGCGCTCAATTCCTCGTTGTCGTTACGCCCGGAAAGCTCTTCTTCTTCCTCTTCATGGGCAAAGGCCTGGCGCAGGGTGTTCTGCACATGGGAAAGCGTGTTGAAGGCCGTGGTGGCGAGGGAGCGAATGGCCGTCAAATCGCCGTTCATGAACGAAGCTTCCAGATAGGCGCACTCACTGGCCAGCCCCGTTGCGCCGATGGAACCGGCCAGGCCCTTGAGGGTGTGGGCGATGCGCTGGGCGTCGTTGGTTTCGCCTTTGTCCAGAGCTTCGTAAAACTGGCTTTCCGTGTTGTTGTAGTAGGTGAGAAACTGTTTGAGCAGCTTGATGTACAGTCGCTCGTTGTTGCCAAGCCGTACCAGGGCTTTTTCCGTGTCAAAGCCCGGCAAATACAGGTCGCCCTCGGCCACGCTGGCCGGGCGGGTAGGAATTCGGCTTTCTGGCAGCGGCGCGGCCATGGCGGGCGCTTTGCGCACCGGCACATAGGGTTCGGAAGATGAACGCACCCAACGGGACAGGGTGCTGAAAAATTTGTCCACCTCGATAGGCTTGGAAATGTGGTCGTTCATGCCCGCGTCAAGACAGCGCTGGCGCTCGTCCGCCATGGCGTGGGCGGTCATGGCTACTATGGGCATGGTGTCATAACGTTGGTCCGAGCGGATAAGCCTTGCCGCTTCGTAGCCGTCCATGCCGGGCATCTGGACATCCATAAGCACCAGATCAAAGGGCGGTATAAGTTCTGAACCCTGTACCGCGTTAACCGCCTCCTGACCGTCGCTGGCAAGGGTAACAGTTGCGCCCGCGCTTTCCAGAAGTTCCGCCGCGACCTGCTGGTTGACGGGATTGTCTTCCACAAGCAGTACCTGAGCGCCGGGAAAGCTGGTGTGCTCACGCACGGTCATGGGCGCGACAGGCATCTTGGAGCGTGAAGACGTGGGCACCCTGCCGTGCAGGGCTTCCATGATCGAGTCGAACAGGGTGGACTTGTTGATGGGTTTGTACAAAACGCCGACCGCGCCTGCTTTTTCGGCCTGCTGCAACACTTCCGAGCGGCCCAGGGCGGCTGTAATGAATACCGGCGGCGGGTTTTGCAGGTTCAGTTCCGTGCGCAGACGCCAGGTGGCCTCTATGCCGTCCATGACCGGCATGCGCCAGTCCATGAGTACGATGCGGTAAGGAGCCGTGGCATCTTCCTGCCACAGCATGGCAAAGGCTTCCGTGGGCGACTCGGCCGTGTCAGCCCGAAAGTGCATGCTGGTCAGAATGTTCTGGAGCATGCGCCGGGCCGGCTCGTTATCGTCCACCACGAGGATACGGGCCATTTCGCCCTGCCCTGCGTAGTTTGAGCCGCCGGAAGGTATTTTGGGCAGACCGAAGGTGGCGGTAAAGGTGATGGTCGTGCCCTTGCCTTCTTCGCTGAGCACTTGAATGGAGCCGTCCATCAGTTCCAGCAGGCGCTTGGTTATGGTCAGTCCAAGGCCGGTGCCGCCGAATTTGCGGGTAATGGAGCCGTCCGCCTGGGTAAAGGCGGTAAACAGCCTGCTCTGCTGCTCCGGGGTCATGCCGATGCCGGTATCCTTGACCATGAAGCGCAGACGGACCCTTTCGCCGAGGGCCGCGTCCAGGGTGCAGGAGACGATAATTTCCCCTTTTTCGGTGAATTTGACCGCGTTATTGAGCAGGTTGGTCAATACCTGGCCCAGGCGCAGCGGGTCGCCCAGCAAGGTTGAGGGGACGTTGGAGTCAACACCGAACAGGATTTCCAGGTTTTTTTCGTCCGCCTTTTGCCCGACAATGGATGCGATATTGTCCAGAGTGTCGTCCAGGCGAAACTCGGATGACTCCATGTCCAGCTGACCGGCCTCAATTTTGGAAAAATCGAGAATGTCGTTGATAATGCCCAAAAGCGTGGTTGCGGCATTATATATTTTGCTGACATAGGTATGCTGCTTGACCGAGAGTTTGGTCTTGAGCGCAAGGTAGGCCATGCCGATAACCGCGTTCATGGGGGTGCGGATTTCGTGGCTCATGTTGGCCAGAAATTCGTTTTTCGCCTTGTTGTCAACGTCTGCCGCGGTTTTGGCCGCGACAAGGGCGTGGTTTCGCGCTTCCAGTGCTTCGGCCATTTCATCGAAGGCCGTGGCAAGCTGCCCCATTTCGCCTTTGGGCGAGTTGATAAAGGCTCGGGTGGTCAGGTTGCCGCCGGCAATGGAACGGGCCGCCCCGACAAGGCCGTTGATGGGGCCGAGCAAGACCCTGCCGCTGACCACAAAGGCAATGCCAAGCCCGGCCAGGGTAGCCAGGGCAAGAAGAAAAATGTCGCGCATGAGCAAGGCATTGGCCTGGGAAAAAGACTCGCTGCGGTCAAGAGAAAGTTCAAGCGTGAGGTAGGGAAAGTCCATGCCCTTTGCGAACAGCCGCTCATACAGCAGGGCAAAGTCTTTTCCGGCGTGGTCCATGAGTATAAGCGAGCCGCGTTTGCTCTTGGCGGTGGAAATATCCCTCCAGGCGGTTTTTTCATAGCCAAGGTTTTTCGTTCCGGCTTCTGGCGGATACACAAAGGCCAGTTCGCCGTTTTTGTCGCGTATGTGCAAAATGGGCTGGGAGCCGCCGGCGCTCAGTTCCTTGAGTACGTCGATATTGCGGTCCAGCTTTATATAAGCCACAAGCACCGTGGATGATTCGTCTTCCGCAAAGTCCAGCAGGGGCAGGGCGTAGGGCAGGCAGAGCTGACCGCTTGCCGGTTCTGTTGCCAGCGCACCAATGGTAAACGCGCCCGTGCTGAGGGCTTCTTCGACGATGGTCGGGTCAACCGCCCCGGTCTGCTGCGCAACAGGCAGGGATGATGCCTGAATGGTGCCGTCCGTGCGCAAAAGGACGAGATTTACATAGCCCTGGTGGCTGGTGTGAATGGATTGCAGAAAGGAGCTTTGCTCTTCCGCCGAGGCCTGGTGCATGACATCGACCTGCGAGAGCGTGTTCAGCAGGATGCGGGTGGTTTCCGTTTGCACCACACGCTGGGCCGACACGTTACCGAGAATGTCGAGCGCCCTGTCTTTTGTGGCTTCAACAGCTTGAGAGCGGTTCTGCATGCCGGAATAGACGATTATGCACAGCGCGGGAAGCATGGCAAGGAGCACAATGCTGTACAGAACGCGCCGTATGGATGAAGTAATGGCCATTGTTGGTTCCGCAGTGGAAAGCAAAAGTGAATACGACTATTTGTCAGAACGTTGCGTTGTATGAGGCGTGCCCGTTTTTTCACGGGGCAAATCACCGGCAAACAGTACATCAATTACGCGCTCAAGAAAAGCGCCTGCCTCGGAGTATTTCCCGGAATCAACCAGGGCGTCCAGCTTTGCCACCCGGCCTTCGTGCACATGGGAAAGCAGGAAATCACGCAGGTCTTCATAGCGCTCGGATACGTCCTTTTCAGCGCGCTTGCAGGCAAGAAGCAGTCGGGCCAGCTCTTTGTACCGGGTAGCGGCCCTGGTCGGGCGCACGGGCCTCCAGCGCAGGAGCGTGTTGAAAAAAATATGCGTGTCAAAGGGTTTGCTGACATAATCGTCCATGCCGGAAGCCTTGGCCGCTTCAGCCACCATATCTCTGGCAAAGGCGGTCATGGCGATAATCGGCAAGTCCGGGGCAAAAGGCGCGGTAAGCCTGCGAATGCGTCTTGTGGCTTCAAAACCGTCCATCTCAGGCATTTGCAGGTCCATCAGCACAAGGTCAATGCCTGTATGGGCCGGGTTTGCCTCAAAAATATCCAGGGCTTTGCCGCCGTCTTCCGCGTACTGGGTTTTGACCCCGATTTCGTTCAGCAGTTCGCGCACAATTTCCTGGTTGAGCATATTATCTTCCACGACCAGTACCTGCATGCCTTCCAGTTCGCCGGTGTCTGGCCCATTGTCCACCTGTTGCGACCCGGACGGGTTTTCCCGGTCTATGCTGATCAGGCTGGCAAGGGCTTCCAGCAAAAGTTTTTCCGCTACAGGTTTATGCAGGAAGGCATCTGCGCCGGACTGCTGGGCCTGTACGGGAATACCCTCCCAGCCGTAGGAGGATAGCATAATGATGGACGGCATCCGTGCGAGTCGCTCATCCCGGCGTACGCGTTTGGCAAGGGTTGCCCCGTCAAGCCCGGGCATGCGCCAGTCCAGCAGAAGCACATGGAAGGGCGCACCTGCCTGATCAGCGGAGCGAATGAGGGCAAGCCCCTTTTCAGGCGAAAGCTCGGTTGTGACCTGCGCCCCGTAAGTATGTAAAATTTCATCAAGTATGCTAAGAGAGAGCGGGTCGTCGTCAATAGCCAGAATGCGAATGTTTTCGAGGACTTTTCCCTGGGCTCTCGTGGTGTTTTGCGCTCGTACCCCAACGGGCACACGCAGGGAAATGCATGTTCCGGGATCGGGTGTATTCTCCAGGGCCAGACGGCCGTTCATCAACAACGCAAGCCTGTGGGCGAGCATGATGCCCGCGCGGCCTCCCTTGCCCTGCACGGCGGGCAGGGGCAGGGGCGTGTCTCCCATAAAAATACGCCGGTACAGGGCTTGCTGCCCCCGGCTCATGCCGGGCCCGGTATCTTGCACCGTAATGCACAGCATGGCCTTGTAGAGCTGCCGTTCTTCCACGCCGCCGCGCACAAAAACCCCGCCCCTGTCTGTATAGCGGACCGCATTGTCGATAAGCGCCCCCACGATATGGCCCAGTCGGACAGGGTCGCCCGCAAGCTCGTCAGGTACGTTTTCATCCAGCGCGTATTCCAGGGACAAATCCTTTGCCTTGGCCTTGGAAAAAAAGCGGCGGTGCTGCTCTTCAAAAATATCGCGAAGCGCGAATTCGCTGTTGGAAGTGCCGGTTGCGCTGCGATCAAGCCGTGAAAGCTCCAGAATGCCGTTGATGGTTTGCTGTAGCTGGGTGCTTAGCTGGTGAATGCGCGAGACATAACTTTTTTGCGCCGGGTCCAGGTCGTCACTGCGCAGCGACAGGTAGGCCATGCCGATAATGGTGTTCAGGGGGGTTCTGAACTCATGGCTCATGTTGGCAAAAAGGTCTGTAGTATATTCGGAATCATCCTTGAGGTCGCGCTCGGCGCAAAAAAGGGAGCGGCCCGTTACATCCACCTGTCTGGCGAGCGAGTTCAGGGAACCCGCCAGCCGCTTGAACTCGACCACGGAGATGGGTCCGCGAACGCGGGAAGTGTAGCTGCTGGCAGCCAGGTCAAGAGCAGAACGCACAAGATGGGCCATTGGCCTGCCCAGCCTGTAGCGCAATAGACAGAAGGCTGCAAACGCGACCGCTGCCCAGACGAGCAGCACAAGAAATATGCCGATATCACGAGAGATGCCCGGAGTATCGGTACTGTGAACAAGCGCCAGCATGATGCCCGAGGTATCCACACCGGGCACATGCATCTGCGCAACGTTGGTAAATCTTTTGGGCTGTGGGGTATCCGGCTCGTCGGCAAATGCTTCGGGCGGTGCTTCCTCAGAGCCGGCGGCAGGGCACAGGTTTTGCCCGCCATGGGCTATAAGGCGAAGGCTTGTACCTTTGGAAAGAGAGGCCAGAGCGAGCGATTGCCGCACCCGCTCGCAGGCAATCCCTATAGCGTATGTCGGGCTGTCGTCATTTGCGGCAGACAAAAAAGTATATACCGCATCGGGCGGCAAGGCTGTGAGCGGGGGTGTGGCTACCCGTGCCGGGACGGACGGCGAGGGCAGGCTGGCCCCGGCGTGCGGCCTGAAGCGTATGTCCTGGCCCCTTTGGCTGGCAGGGTCAGGCAGGCCGGGCTGGGCACGCATACCCCGACTGTCGGCCAATGCCTGTTCACCAAAAATGCGACGCGCGTCGGCAGAGGCAAATTTGTGAACAGGCAGGGCCGCATCTTCTGCGGACAAGGCTTCGCCAGGCGGTTCATCGCCGCTGTCGTGTGTCTTTGAGGCATTTTTGCCTGCCGGAGCGCGCTCATTGGGGTATGTGTCGCGCAGCCGTGCCGCGTAAAGCGAGACAAAGGCCTGGGAGAAAAGCTGCTCCAGGTTATGTGCGCCAATGAGCAGGGTTTCTGCATGGTCAGCTTGTCGCATTTCCTTTTCAAGCTGTCCGTTTGCCACAAAAAGAACGCCGGATATTCCTGCAAGCGGCAGCACTGCCAAGGCCACTGTCAGATACACGGTCTGCATGAACAGGCTTTTTCCCGACGTTTTCATTGCAGGTTCCGACAGAGGTTGGGGTGCGTGAATGTATAAGGAAACACAGCGCATGGCGTATGCAACAGCGGGAAAATCAGGCCTGTCACGCGTGTGGAAACAAAACCGCAAAAAGCCGTCCACTTCATGCGCGAAGAAGGTAAGGACGCGTGAAACGGTTGCGTACACGTAATACCAGACATACCACATACTATCTGTTTTGGCCAAACAGGTCCAGAAGATGTTGCCCCGGACATACGTCGTCTGTGACAGCCCCTTGCTTCATTATGATATGCCGTACATGCAACAGATGCAGTAATCGCCAGTTATCCGCCATCTCCCCTCCCCCCCGCTTCCTCGAGCGACCGTATTCTTGTCAATCCTCACCGGCAGGTTCAAGGCCATGGGAAGAGACAGTCAGCGAAAGACGCCCTCACAGGGTGCAATACGCGCAAAAGGGGTATTTGAGACGTGAAATATCTGTTATTGCAGGCAAGTAGGATAAAGTCGGCTTACCCGCTAACAGGAGGGATTGGATTGTCGTGACGGTGCTCTGATAAAAAATGGGGCAAATAAAGGAAATAAAGTTGACAAAAGTTGACGATACCGCGTAATGGCAATAGGGAAGGAGATAAGCGAGGGATAAAGGATAAAAAACTGATGACAACGCCTCCAGGCAAAACAACGTTTACCTTGGCTGAGGCGGCTGAATTATTGAGCTGCCACAGGGAAACTTTACGCCGCGCCATACGTGGCGGGGAATTGCGGGCTGCCAAGCTTGGCCGGGATTTTCGCATTTCCCGGCGGGATCTGGAAGCTTTCTGGATAGCGTGTGGTGGTGGTGAACTGTTTGCCAGTGACGCAGAGGGAAGCGCCGAGCCTCAGGAAGCCCTTGACGCGCCGAAAAAGAAGCCCAGGGCCGAATCAAAGAAAGGCCAGATGCAATTAAGTCTTTTGGGTGCCTTGGCGGATATTCAGAACAAGGACGGATAGGCGGTTTGCAGCGAGCGGGCTGCTGTCAGGAAGAAAGAGCCTCTGTCTATAAGGTTTGTGTGCTGGCCTGCAAAAGGCCCTGTGTGCCCGGGTAACAGGCGAAGCGTTTGCAGGAACGATTTTTTTCGAACCCCTCACTTCGGACAGCGCCAACATGGCGGACGAATGTTCGGGTTTCGGGGCAGAGTGGGATGGTTGTTTGACGGCTCTTTGGGCAAAACCGGTTTGCGGTTTTGGGAAGGGCATCCCCGTAATCAGGTTTCGATCCATCGAAACCCAGGAGTGGTAGAGCATGAAGAAGGCAGCTACTGATACGTTTTCCGAAGAAATAATCTTGCGCAACGATAGCGGCACGGAGCTGCGCTTTTGCGGCAGGTTGTACTCCGAGAGTTCGTATTATGATGAAGAAACGGCTACACTGACCCAACTGCGCCTGTATCTGGCCATCAATGGTGAGCAGGTGTATTCCATTGTTTCCGGGTCAGGCCATGAAAAGTACCGCCGTTTTTACACGGTAGCTCAGGAAGGGGAACTTTTCCGCATCAGCGACGGCTTTAATACCCTGATGCTTCCCCTTGAGATGCTGTTTGCATCCGTATTCGGCCTGTGCGGCATTGACCCGACAAGGGCGGAAGATCTGAAGCCGGAATTTGAAGAAACCTTGCGCGTGACAGTAGGTTAATTTCAGGAGGTGGTGTCCCGGCAGGTTTCGGCCGTACCGCTCCGGTTGTTTTCAAGACCGGCGCGGTACGGTTTTTTTGTTTCAGGGGAGGGTGTGCGCAAAAGTGGCTGTGATCGCAGTGCGGGCGTACTGCCGCATAATCCCCACTCCCGGTTGGGAAAATGGCATGTCTTTTTTTTTCTGGCTTTTACTTTTTTTTGAAATAGGCTAGTGTTTTCTTAACATTCATATAACAAGCGGCTTGGACCCAGTTCCTTTTCTATATTTTTCCCCTTCGCCTTTGCCGCACTGGAAAACCTTTTACGCTTCCCGGCGGAAGCACATGAGGAGTTTGTATGGCCATTTCCAAGAATTTTCTTAAAACCAGGGCAGTGTGCAAGGTGAAGTTTCGTCTTTCAGCCGAAGAGGCTGGCGACGCTTCTGAAATGTACCTTGTCGGCGACTTCAATGACTGGAGCGACACGGCAAGCCCGATGAAAAAGATGAAAGACGGCGGTTTTTCCATCGAAATAGAGCTTCCCCTCGGACATGATGTGCAGTTCAGATATCGCTCGGGCGACAATGTCTGGTTGAATGACCCTGAAGCGGATGCCTACGTTCCCTGCTCGTATGCAGCAGCGGAGAACTCGCTGGTGAAAGTATAGCAGAATAAAGGGCCTTTCGCCGCAGGTTTGCGGCGGGGCGAGCAGCGTTGCCTGTCTGTCTGACAGATGCTTCGCGGAATCCGGGACGCACGGGGGAACTTCTTCCACGTCCCGTTTTTTTGTGCGCTTCGTACACAGACTGTGCCATGTATGGGCGCACGGGATGGTCTTTCGGCGTGTGAAGGCCCCTGGTGGCCGACGGGGCCGGGTATGGAGCAGCTTTCCCCGAGGCGGCGGCACGATTGACGGCCGTTGTTGTACAGGAGTGGAGGGCGTGCCCCGCAGGGCGGTAACTGGCTGCTTCAAACGAAAACAGGGCGGGAAAAACCCGCCCTGTTTCATTGCAAGCCAAGGTTGGCTTAGTAGTCTTTATGGGCCGGGTCGGCGAGGTATTCCTTGGTTGTGCGGAATATCACCGGGCTGAGCAGGAGCAGACCAACAAGGTTGGGCAGCGCCATCAGGCCGTTAAAGAGGTCGGAAAGGCTCCACACCAGGTCAAGCTTCATCAGGGCGCCCATGGGCACTACCAGGGAGAAGATGATGCGGAAGGGCATGGAAGCTTTGTGTCCGAAGAGGTACATGCAGCAGCGCTCGCCATACACACTCCAGCCGAGAACGGTGGAGAAGGCGAAGAGTACCAGGCCGATGGACACGATGTACCGGCCAAGGCCAGGCAGGGCGTGTTCAAAGGAGGTGGCGGTCAGAACGCCGGCGCTACCACGGTCAGCTGCGTTCCAGTCACCGGCGATCAGGATGATGATGGCGGTAATGGAGCAGACCATGATGGTGTCGATAAAGGGGTCAAGCATGCCAAGGAAGCCCTGGCGTACCGGGCTGTTGGTGATAGCCGTGGCGTGAGCGATAGGCGCGCTGCCGAGGCCGGCTTCGTTGGAGAAGAGGCCGCGGGCGATACCAAAGCGCATGGCCTGGGCAATGGTTGCACCGGCAAAGCCGCCAACCGCCGGAGCGGGGGCGAAAGCGTATTCAAAGATGCTGGCAATGGCCGGGCCGACCTTGTCAAGGTTCATGAACACGATAATGAGGCCGGTTACAATGTAGAAAACGGCCATGACGGGCACCAGGGTACCGGCCACGTCGCCGATACGCTTGACGCCGCCGATCAGAACGATGGCTACGCAGGCAAACAGCACGCCGGCGATAACGTACTTGACGGTATCACTGTCGCCGATCAGGGGGCTGAGGTTGCTGACGATGGAGTTACACTGGGTCATGTTGCCGATACCGAAGCTGGCGATAACGCCAAACACGGCAAAGAGAAAGGCCAGCCATTTCCAGCTGTCGCCCAGGCCGTTCTTGATGTAGTACATGGGGCCGCCCACGAAGCTGCCGTCAGGCGTGGTTTCGCGGTATTTCACGGCCAGCATGGCTTCGCAGTATTTCGTGGCCATGCCGAGCAGGGCGGTAAGCCACATCCAGAAGACAGCGCCGGGGCCGCCAATGGAAATGGCCGTGGCTACGCCCACGATGTTGCCGGTACCCACGGTGGCGGCCATGGAGGTCATAAGGGCTTTCCACGGGGAAAGTTCGCCTTCATGCTCCTCGTCGTGTGAGCGGCCTTTCCACATATGGACAAAGGCGGGGCCAAGGTGGGTGATGGGCATGAATTTCAGCCCGATCATGAAGTATGCGCCTGCGCCTACCAACAAGGGCAGAAGCACATACGGTCCCCAGACGTAACCGCCCAGGGTGTCAGACACCGAAAGAATAGAGTCTACAAATGATTGTGAACTATCCACAACGCCTCCCTGTAATAAAGTGGGTTCAGTAATGCGCCGGACCAAAGGAAAGCCGGTTGAATGCCCTCCCACGGGCAAATGGAATTTTCGAGGGCCTGGTCATCGCCTGAAAACTCCCCAACCGGATCCCACCGAGCGCGTTTCCCCGCGCCATGCGCGGGGCCGCAGCTTGAACTACCGTCTAAAAATCTCTTCCATTCTTTTCTAGATTTGAACCACATTTTAATTCATAAATCAAGCACAAAACCGGAAAATTCAAACTATACCGGAATGTTTCAGTTCAAAATCACGCGCCGCTTGCTTCCTTCGGGAAAAAAAATTACGACCTTGCCTGTACCGCGATTGTATCGGGACCTCCCCCTGAAACAGGGTAACATATGACAGCGGAAACTTCCGCATCCACGCCAGGTAGCGACAGCATGCAAAAGAAAATACCTCTTCCGCCTACAACTTGGGGCTTTGTGCTCGCTTTCCTCGCGACGGTGGTCTGGTCTTTCAATTTTATCGCCAGCCGGGGATTTGCCCAGGACATGCCGCCCTTTACCCTGGCGTTCTACCGCTGGGCAATCGCCCTGTGCGCCATCCTGCCTTTTACCTTTCGGCCGATCATGCAGTCCCTCCCCCATTACAGGGCAAATTGGCGCTATTATCTGGTGGCCGGTCTTCTGGGCATAGCCTATTTCAACACAGCCATTTATTACGCGGCCCACACCGTGCCCGCGCTTAATCTCTCGCTTATCGCCACGGCGTCGCCGCTGTTCACCATTATCCTGGCCCGGTTGTTTCTTGGTGAAGCCATTGCCCCGCTGCGTCTTGTCGGCATGGCTGCTGCCTTTACCGGCATTATCCTTCTGATTACCGGGGGCGACCCGGCAATACTGGCCACGCTTTCCTTTCATTCGGGCGACCTGATCTCGCTTTCTTCCGCCCTGACTTTTGCCATCTATACTCTGCTGCTGCGCAAAAAGCCTTCCGGTGGTTCAGCATCTGCCTATTTCGCAGTAACAGTGGGCATCGGCGTGGCTGCGCTTTTTCCCTGTATGGTATGGGAGCAGGCCGTTGGCCCGGGCATACATTTTTCCTTTTCCCTTCTTGGCGGGCTGTTATATATGGGCCTTGGCGCTTCGCTTTTTGCCTTTACCTGCTGGACTGTCGCTGTGGGCCTTATCGGCCCGTCCCGCGCATCCATCATCTATTACTCCCTGCCGCTCTTTTGCGCGGTGGAGGCGGTTATCTTTCTGGGCGAGGCCATTCACTGGTACCATTTTGTCAGTGGGGCGCTCATTCTCGGCGGGCTCATACTGGCAACCAGAAATGGCGCCGCGAAAAAGACCGGCGAGCTTGAAGCGGCTGACGAGGCAAGTGCGCCGGAAGGCGAGAATACGGTCAGCGGCGCAAACCCGCCGGACCAGGTGAAAGCGGCTGATGCGTGAAGGCGGCAATTGGCGCGGGCGCTCCGGATTGGCGCGAAAAACGGCACGGTGTATAGCGGAGGCAGGATGAGCCGGAAGATGATATGTATCTGTTTTGTGGTCTGGTTTGTGGTGGCGGTAGCCCTGTTTGCGGCCATGTTCGTTTAAACGGGGCTGTAGCTGCGCCGCGGTTGCAGGCCCCGCTTCGGGGGGATTTTTCCGTTTTATTGCGCGGGCGCTCCCTGCGGGGCGGCATCCACCTGTTGTTCAACCGTTGCCGCGCTGTCGGATTTTGAGCTTCGCGCGTTCAACTGGCTGTAGTCTATGCTGGATACGAGCCAGATCCACAGGCCGGCGCCTACAAGCAGCACTGCGCCGACAAGAAGATGCGGAATAAGAGATTTTTTCATGGGCCGCTCCTGAAGAGAATTGTTTACGACCGGGAAAACCTACTATAGCCTTTGAACCATTGAAAGCAAAAAAAGCTGCCGGAAATCCGGTACTATCCCCTGTCTCGGCAAATGGCCGTCGCAGAGGAAATACATGCGATTTACCCCTTACTTTTTGCCCTCCCTAATCCTTTTTCTTCCTCTGCCGATAAGTTCAGTAAGCACAGGTGAGGCCCACTGCGGCAGTATACTTTGTGCCGGAGCCGCCCTTTTACGGGTGGGATTTTGTCGCCAAGTGACCAGGCAAGGAGTTCCTTATGTACCGCATATATTCACGTTGCTTACTGCCCCTTTTGCTGGCGCTGGGAGTATTGCTCGGCGCGTGCGGCACGAAAGACGACGGCTTCACGGTACAGCGTGAGGAAGAAGATCGCATGGAAGCCACAAGCGACGGTATTGAATATAAAGAAGGCCACTCCGGCTATGTGGCCGCAAGGGAACTTAGGCTCAAGGCCAGGGAGCTTGGCGAGCAGCTTGTCGCCAATATCCAGGATTGTTCCTTGCAGGGAACGGTCGCTCTGCCGGTTTCTTTTGTCAATTTGAACGATTTTAATGAAACGTCCTCGTTTGGCCGCCTGATGGCCGAGCAGATGTTTTTTGAATTGAACCAGCGCGGTTACCCGGTACGGGAATACAGAACCAACGGTTCCATACAGCCAAGCCCCAGAGCGGGCGAGTTCACGCTTTCGCGCGAGCTTGGCCGGGTTAACGCCAGGGCCGGAAACTCCGTAATCGTGCTTGGCACTTACTCCCAGACAGACGGCGCGGTGTTTGTCAATGCGCGCCTTGTTCGGCCTAGAGATGGTCGGGTTTTGCGCACCGCCAGCATAGTTCTGGATGCCAACGACACTGTTGTGGCCCTTCTTGGCGACAAAGCGCACAACCGCTTCCCGATTACTTCTTCGGGCGGCAGCCGTAGCCGTGGCGGTAAAAACTGCGGTAGCGGCTACGGCCTTGGCATAAGGGATTACAGGCAGGTAACCTCGCCTCCTGCTCCGCCGCGTACCCTGACCCCCTTTGATTACGGGCAGGATGTGCACGGCGGGGGCTACTAGAGCAGCTAGAGAAGGATGAAGAACTATGAAAAGTGCGATTAGCATAGGAATACTGCTAATACTGCTAATACTGCTGATGGCGGGCTGCTCTTCCAAGAATCCTTCGCAGAACGACGCCGAATGGCATATGTATCTTGGCCAGAGCTATGCGGCCAAGGGGCGGTACGAACTGGCCAAGGAACATCTGCTCATGGCTCTGGCAGCCAATGACATACCCGAGCGGCGCGACGCCATTTTTCGTGAATTGAAAAACGTAGACACATATATTCTGACTCAGAGGTAATTGTTGTGAACAGCACGCGGGAAGAAAGAAAGGGGTTAGTTATGGCAAAGCACATTCCCCAACCCACACAGGAAAAGCAAAGCACTCTCATGTCCACGTTGCTTCTGGCCGGAGTTATGTTGCTCTTTTTCTGCCAGAGCGCCATGGGGGCCACAGTGCCCCAGGCCGCTTCCGCTGCCGGACGGGAAATGGATCGCCAGCTTGTGCAAAAGCTGCAACAGGGGTCTCCTCCGGCCAAGGGCGTATCGCTGAGTATTGTTACGCCCACAAACATCAATAACCTGGAAACGTCCTGCACCCTGGCCCGTCAGATGCAGGAAGAGATTTCCCGCTGGTTTGTCCAGGCCGGGTACAGTGTTGTGGAACTCAGGAAGGGGCGCGATGTTCTTTTTGAGCCGCAAACCGGCGAAATGCTGCTTACCCGCAAAAACAGGCTTCTTGGCGCACACAACGTGAATTCAACCGCTATTGTTACAGGGACGTATACCATTGCTCCGGGGCATGTGCGTTTTAACATCCGCATGATTTGCACCAACAGTCGCCAGACTCTGGCCATGTC
Organism: Desulfovibrio sp. OttesenSCG-928-G15; assembly: GCA_030266525.1. Next base: position 21,528 of record JAJDIC010000020.1, read on the forward strand.
CACAGTTACCCTGCCCATGAACAGGGAAATCAAGGCGCTGGCCCGCTCCGGCGGGCAAGGCGGTTGCGGCAGCGGTTCTGGCGGCGCAGGCTACGGCCTGCCCATGGAACCCACAGTTGTAACCCTGCTGCCATAAGCGGCAGCCAGAACAAAGCGCTTACAGCTCACAGGCCTTACATCTCGCAAGAAATCCCGCAAACCGCGCCGGAGAGACTAACCCCCTCTCCGGCGTATTGTGTTTTTGGAAGGCGGTGGGTGAGAAGTCAGAAAGACACTAAGGGCCTTGCTATCTCCGCTCTTTGTGCGATACTGCCTCACACGTCTATTGGCATTGAAACAATAAACATATTCGGAGGGATGATGCTTTCCGTACTTGGTTTTCTTCTTCTTTTGTGGGTGATTTTTGTTTGTGGTCTGGCGCTTTGTCTGGAGGCTGTCTATTGGTATGAAACGCGCAACTCTCCCGACGGGCGTATTCCCGCCCCCGATCTTGGTTTTTTGTCTGCGCTCAAGGTTTTCGGCACTTCTCTTCTGGGGGTTGTGCTGGTCCAGTTGACCGGACTTTTCCGTTGCCGGGCGCAGAAAAAACCTGGACCGATTTCTGCCGGAAAGCAGGATGATGTGCAGCCAGTTGTGCTGATTCACGGGCTTTTTTCCAATTCCGGGGCCTGGCTGGCGCTGGCCCCCGCCCTCGCAGAGGCCGGGTATGCCTATTCCACCTACAACTACAAGTGCAACAACACTTCGGTGGATGACATTATTGACGGCCTGGAGGGGCACATGGCTGCGGTGGAGCGCTATTCCGGCGGGAAAAAGCCGATTTTGATCGGTCACAGCATGGGCGGCCTTGTTGCCAGACGCTGGCTTGCGCATGCGAACAACGAAAGCCGGGTTGCCGGGCTTGTTACCCTTGCCACCCCGCATATGGGCAGCAAACTGGCTGTTGTCGGCAAGGGGCGCATAACAGCGTCCCTTCGGCCGCAAGGCTCGCTCACGGTTTCCCTTCGCGGGGCGAAAAAACTGAATATTCCTTGCGTGGGGCTGGTTTCCCCGGTGGATGTCATGGTGCTGCCCGCCGCTTCCCTGGTGCCGCCCGATGATTGGAAAATGCGCATCACGCCGCCCTGCGGTCATTACCCGATGATATTTTCCAAAAAAGTTATCGCCATGGTGCTGGAAGAGATCAAAGGCATGGGCAAGAGCGGTAAAGAATAAAAATGGAAGACGGGCAGAGTACCTTTGAGGTTTGCCGCAGGCGGGCAAAGCCCGCCGGCGGCAAACCTAAAGCAAGGATTTGCGGACAAATTCTTGCAGAGCATTTATACATTTTCAATGGTACAATACTCTAATGTGGGGTAGCAGCCGAGCAGGCGAAAGGTGAGGCACTTTTTCCGCACGCTTTCCAGGGCGCCCGCATGCTCGGAAGACAGGATATTGCCCGCAATCTCGGCAAAAAACATACACTTTCCGGACTCTTGGGGCCGGGGTCGCGACTCGAGTTTGCGAATATGCAGGCCAGCGGCGCAAAGCATTGCCCGCGCGGCTTCCGCTGTGTCCGGCCTGGTCGGTGCCGCTGCCATGCCCGATGGGTGTTGCTTGTCTGCTTCGTCCGGCAGGGAGAACATGAGCAAACTTGTGCTTTCCGGGCCGGGCGCTTCTGCCGGGGTGCGGCCGATAATGGCGAAGCGGGTGGCGGTATCTGCGAGGATGCATATGCCGGGGTAGCGCATAAACAGAGCCAGACCGGCGTGCGGGCTATCCTGGGGGACAGTTTCACGGGGCACAATGCCTATTTCGCAGTCTGCGCTGGAAACGGCCTGAAAGACATCTTCCAGCGATTGCCGGGGATGAAAGTCGGCCAGGCTGCCGAGCAGGTTTTTCCCGGCAAGGTGGGCGGGGCTGCCCACTGGTCCGTGAAAAGCTACACGTTGCGGGCGTTGCAAATTGCGTGAGGATGACAGTATTTCCCGGTAAATGGCGCGCAGATGGGCTTTGGGCAGGGGGCCGTCGCACAGCGTTTCCAGATGGCGCAGAATATCCGCCTCCCGCCCTGGGTGAAATACCGCAGCTTCCGCGTCTTTTTTTTCATCGCTTCCTTCCAGGCCTGCTTTCCCGGAATTCCCGATGCTTTCTTCACTCAGGGCGCGTTTCACTTTACCCACGGCAAGGCTGTAAGCCGCTCGCTCGCCCAGCAGGCGTACCAGTTGCGCGTCAATGGCCCTGATGCCGTCGCGCAGTTGTTCCAGGTCAAGTTGGTCCAGCTCTTTCACCGCGTTTACCGCTCCGTGATATCTTCGGTGATGCGCATGCCGAAATGCCTGCCCGCGGCATCTGCCCGGCACAAGATGCGGTCGCCCGGGGCAAGGGCCACAACGCTTATCGGTTCTCCCCCCGGTTTGACCAGACGAATTGTTTCCGCATTCTGCAAGAGAACGGACCCGCCTGGGGTTTCCCGACCAGCGTCAATACGCGCTTCCACCAGTAACATGGGCCGCCGCTCGGTTTTCACCCGCCCGACAATGGCCCGCCTGCCAAGGCCCTGGTGTGAAACAACCAGCACTTCCCTGGGGGCGGCGAGTTCTTCAAGATAGGCTGTTTTGTCACCCGGCATGATGCAGTAGGCGTGCACGCCCCCGGCATTGATGCGAAAAGGGCGCGCAGCCACATATTCGTTGTGCTCTGTTTCCGCGTTGACCAGAAAGGTAAAGGCGGCGGAATTGCCCACAAGCATGCCCTCGCCGCTATGCAGGATGCTGGCTGTGTCAACGCAAACCCTGTGCCCCATGCCCACAGGCTGGATGCGGGTAATTTCCGCTTCGGTCAGAACAATTTTTTCCGGCTGCTCCTTGAAAAGGCCGACAATGGCCTTGATTTCGGGCAGGGCTTCTTTTGTCAGCACCAATACAGGCACCCCCCGTTCCAGCACTTCTGCAGCGAGCCTTGCCTCTTCTGCGTTGCCCGCTTCCGCGCCAAGGTACAGGTCTTGTGCCAGCAGGTTTTCCAGGGGAATTATTTCCCAGCCCCTGGTCAGTACGGCAAGGCTTCGCTTTACCGGATTGTCGCTGTCCGGGGAGGGTTCATTCTCCCGGCTGCTCATGCAGGCCCTGGCAGAGCGGGCGGCTTCAACCTCGTCTTCCTTCCGGGTCAGGGTGTGCAGAAACACGCGGCTTTGGGCCAACACGTCACAGCGGGCGAGCGAGGCGACTTCGCGCACATGCTCGTCCGGGGCGATAATGCCGTCCACGCCGGACTCAAGGGCCAGCGTGACTTCGTTTTTCACATAGGGAACGGCTTTGAAATATACACAGCGGGAGAGAGGCATGATGTATCCTTGCGGGGCAGTTTGTGCGGTCATATCGCCAAATGCGCGGAAATTCCAGCATTGTCAAGCGCGAGAGCTTGGTCTATGGTTCTCTCTCTTTGACCCTCACCTTTACCCAACGGAGGCACAATGTCCACTTCACTGACTGTGGCGGTGGCGGGCGCAACAGGCGCCGTAGGCCGTGAAATGCTCAGTACCCTTGAATCGCGTGATTTTCCCGCAAAGGTAATCGCCCTTGCGTCGTCCCGTTCAGCCGGAACTACCGTTCCCTTTAAAGGCGGGGAGTTGCCTGTTCAGGAAATGACCGAAGATTCTTTCAAAGGGGTGGATATCGCGCTGTTTTCCGCAGGCGGCAGCACTTCCGAGCGCTTTGCCCCGCATGCGGTCAAGGCGGGTTGTGTGGTTGTGGACAATTCCAGCGCCTGGCGCATGGACGAGCGCTGCCCTCTGGTTGTGCCGGAGGTAAACGCCCACGCGCTTGCCGGGCACAAGGGGATTATTGCCAACCCCAACTGCTCCACCATCCAGATGGTGGTGGCCTTGAAGCCGCTGCATGATGCCGCTTCCATCAAAAGGGTGGTGGTGTCCACCTATCAGGCGGTTTCCGGCACGGGCCAAAAAGCCATTGAAGAACTGGAAACCCAGGTGCGGCAAATGTTCAATATGGTAGAGCCGGAAGCCAAGGTGTACCCCCATCGTATCGCTTTCAACTGCCTGCCGCAGATCGATGTCTTCCTGGATAACGACTACACCAAGGAAGAGATGAAAATGGTTCTGGAAACCGTGAAAATCATGGAAGACCCGGAAATTCGGGTCACGGCAACCACGGTTCGGGTGCCGGTTTTTTACGGCCATTCCGAAGCGCTGAACGTGGAATTTGCCAAGCCGCTCAGCGCCAAAGATGCGCGGGCTGTTCTCAGTGTCGCCCCCGGCGTGATTGTGCTGGATAACCCTTCGCAAAAAATGTACCCCATGCCGGTGCAGGCCGCGGGCGAGGACGAAGTTTTTGTCGGGCGCATTCGCGAGGACGAAACGCAGGCAAATACCCTGAATATGTGGGTGGTTGCAGACAATATCCGCAAGGGCGCTGCGCTGAACACGGTGCAGATTGCCGAGCGGCTTATCCAGGACAATCTGGTCCGAGTGCCGGACCCGAATGCGTTTTTATAGTCGCGCAAGAGCGGATTACCTTTGAGATTTGCCGCTTAACGGCGGGCAAAGTCCGCCTGCGGCAAACTCAAGGCAAGGATTTGCGGACAAATCCTTGCAGAGCATGTGCACATTTTCAATGGTACAACGCTCCAGCATTTTCATTTGCTCCGGCTACAGCATGTGGCCGGAGCTTTTTATTGGGAAAAGGGGGGGCGGGCTGAAACGCAACTGCCGCTATAGATAATCGCTTTCTTGCACAAATTTTTCGCGCCGTATGAAATAGCGTTCAAACATTTCCGGTCTTGGCATGTGCGCGGCAAGGTGCTCTGCGAGAGCAAAACCCTTGAAAGCGCCGCCCTTGCCGGGGCGGCAAGTGATAACGCAACCCGCCGCCAGTTCCGGGCCGGGAATGGTAAAGGCGCTGCACCCGGCGATATTGGCGGCCTTGACCAGGGCCTTGCCGTGCTGGCCGGTCATGTGCGGCACAGCGGCACCGGTGAAGGCGCGGGGAATGGTTTCATCATAACCGAATACATCCACCGGGCCTTCATGGGTCAGGATCAGATCTGCGCCGCCATTGGCGAAGATACTTTGCAACTCGGACACGGTTGCGCTTCTGTCGTATGGGTCGCTGAAGGCGTGCTCCTGAACGCGAAAACGGGCAGGCAGGGTGTGGAGGAGCGGCTCAAGCTTCTGGCGGGCGTCGCCTCCTCCGGGCAGGGGCAGACAGCCCGCAGCCGGGATTACCAGGCGAATTGCATCCCCGTCGTCCACTGGGCTGTCGTCCAGCAAAATCGCAAAGGCGCGGCGCAGAACGGCAAAACTTGCGGCAATGACTCCAAGGCCGGGGGTAAAGGCCAGACCGTCCGTTGAGCGGGACGCTTGCGCATTCGGGCCGGCAACCGGGCCGGCAACCGGGCCGGCAACCAGGCCGCAGCCTTGCCCCATAAAGGAATACAAACTGCTGGCAAGCGCCGGGGCCAGCACGCTGCCGCCGCCGTCCGTGCCCAGGCACAGGCTGGTTATCCCTTTGAGAATGTTTATGCAGCCGCCGCTGGTAGAGCCGGTCATCAGGCGGTAGGTCAGGGGGTTGACCAGATCAGTATCCACGCTGCGGCCAAGGTCAGCCATTTTGTCTACGCACAGCCAGAGAAAGTCCGGGTGGCGGCGCAGCTTGTTTACCGCATCCAGGGGCGTGCCGGCGGGCAGGACGGTATTTTTCAGGCCAAAGGGCAGTGCGTCTGCCGCTTTGTTCCGGCTTTCTTCCAGAACTTGCGGGTTGATGCGGATAACGGATTTTCCCAGGTTGGCCTTGGCCAGACTGAGGGATTTTTCCAGCGCGTTTTTTGGGGCCTGCATGCTTACTCGCCCAAATCCACCAGGAAAAGCAGGTTGCTTTCGCCGATGACCGCCGCATCAAAAACCGCCACAACCCCGGCCGGGCCTTCTGTTACCAGTAAAAATTCCAGAGCGCCGTCTGCATTGAGGTCGATGAAGGCCGCTTTCATCTTGTCTTCGGCGATAAAGGGAATGCGGAAAATTTCGCGTTCTTCGTCGCTTAGGCGTAAAATACCGGAAAGCAGGTCCTTGTCGTCTTCGTGCACCTTATGGAAGACGATGGAAGTGTCGTCGCGTGCAGGAGTAAAGGAGAGCGAGCCGTCCTTGTTTTTGGCCCGCTTGGTAGGCACCCCGGCAAATTGCACGTCGCTGCGCATGCCAAGGAAGGGGCCGGTGTAGCCGTCTTGCGCTGCACGCACATTTGTCAGTTCCGGGTTCAGAAGCACTTGCCCGCTGGCTTCAAGACACAGGAAGCCTATTTCCGCACTGGTGGCTGTGGCTATTTGCTCCCCGTTTACCGTGAAATAACGAAGCTGTGTACCGGAGGGCAGCAGCTTTGTACGGGCTTTTGTGCCTTCCTCTACTTGAGGACACCCGGCTTCCCCGTCTCTGAGCAGCCCGTCGCCCACCTGGATGGGAGTAAAGAAGATGTCCACCGCTGCTTCCGAATCAAAGCCGCCTACAATCATGCCGCCGTGCTGCGCGTCCCAGCTTTCGCCGTAGAGTAGGGGGCTGGGGTCCGGCTCGGGTGCCTGTTCCACGTTTTCGGTTTGCGCG
>JAJDIC010000021.1 GCA_030266525.1 Desulfovibrio sp. OttesenSCG-928-G15
AACGCAGCCCTACGGAAAAACTCGCTGTTTTACAAGCCGAGGCTGGCGAGGAGATCATCCACATCTTTCTGCGAAGAGTCCCTGCTCGGCCCCTTTAACTCGGAGTTGCGAATCTCCGCCACCACACGGCGGCTTTCTTCGGCTATTTCCGCGATATCCTTTTCCGGAGCTTCTTCCTGCGACTTGAGCATAAGGCCGGTGGAAACATAGAGGTCAAAGACTGTTTCACGAATGGAAGTGATGGCGGAAACCACTTTTTTCAGCCGTTGTCCGGTCAGGTCCTGGAAGCTCAAATCGGTGATGATATTGGTGAGGGAGCCTTCAAGATCGGTGTTCAGGGCAAGAAGCCTTTCGTGATCGGCCTTGTTCAGCGGTTCTTCTTTGGCAAGAAGGGCTTTTGCCTCTTCCTGCTGGTCCAGAAGCCCTTCCACCGTGGTCATGATTTTATCGGTTGCTTCCAGAGTGGTCTGCATAATCTCTTCAATTTGTTTTGTGGCGTCTTTGAAGAGTTTTTGCGTTTTGCTGGTTTTTTCGTTGTCCTCATCAAGGGAGGCGCTGGATATTTCCTGATAAATCCCTTTCAGGCCGAGGCGCATTTCGTCGTTGACCTGGCGCAGAAATTCGCTTTCCACCATAACCTTGGTCATGGTGGACGAAAGTTCGCGCTGCACCGCCTGAGTGACTGTTTCCTTCACGGCTTCCGCAACCTTGTCGGAAACACGGGAAAGCACCCGTTCCAGTATTTCTTCCTGAGTAATCATTACCAAACCTTTTGCTGTAGGTAGGAATATAACGCCCGCAGGCGGCCTGCAGTTCCATTCTTGAAAAAATGTCCGGGGAAAACAAGAAAGAGCTAGTATATAGCAGCATCGCCAAAAAGGAAAGCCCGCCTTTTCGCTTTCCTTATACATTGCGGTTGAAAACCAGGCTTACACAGTTCCGCGTCTTGCCCCGCAAAGGGCCACGGGGGGGCAATCGGCCCGAGATATGGCCGTAGGGAACGTTGACAAGTCTTTACAAAAAGAGCACATTTTGTTGCTTCGCTTATTTGCAACCAAATCGGAGAGATACCATGCAAATATCTTATCAACTTCTTCCAGAGTCGGAGCGCAAGGCGCCCCCCGCTTCTGAGGACAGCCTGTCTTTCGGAAAACTGCGCACCAACCATATGTTTCTTATGGATTATGATCAGGGCAAATGGCAAAACGCCCGGATTGTTCCTTACGGCCCCATTCCCATGATGCCGGGCGCCATGTGCCTGCACTATGGGCAGACGCTGTTTGAAGGCATCAAGGCTTTCAGGCATGACGATGGAGAAATATATATTTTCCGGGCCGATCAAAACGCCCTGCGCCTCAACCATTCCGCGGACGTTCTGTGCATGCCCAATATTGATCCCGAGGTGCAGATCGACGCCCTGCACCGCCTGATTGATGTGGAGCGCGACTGGTGCCCTTCCACACCGCAGTCTTCGCTGTATGTGCGGCCCTTTATGTTTGCCGTGCAGGACGCGCTCGGGGTGAAACCCAGCGGGCAGTATATTTTCTGTATCATGCTTTCGCCCAGCGGGGCTTATTACAGCGGCGGCTTTTCCAAGGCCATCCGGTTGCTTATCACCCAAAAATACCACCGCGCGGTTTCCGGCGGCACGGGCACTGCCAAGGCGGGCGGTAACTACGCAGCGTCCCTGCAAGCTTCGGAATACGCCAAGGCGCATGACGCGGAACAGGTGCTCTTTTTGAGCGCCGACAACCAGTATATTGAAGAAGTCGGCTCCATGAACCACTACCACGTTCTGAAAGACGGCACCTTTATCATACCCGAATTTGATGACAGCATTTTGCGCTCCATCACCTCGTTATCCGTGCTGGAACTCGGCCGCCTTGGCAAAATCAAGGCCCGGCAAGAGCGGGTGCGCCTTGACGACTTTCTGGCGGGAGTCAAGTCCGGTGAAATTATCGAAGCGGGCGGCTTCGGCACGGCAGCGGTTATCAGCCCCGTGGGCGAATATCTCTTTGAGGACGGCAGTACCCTGAAAGTGGGTACGGGCGGCGTGGGCGAACACTCCCGCGGCCTGTATGAACTGTACAGCGCTTTCCAAACCGGTAAAACGCCCGCGCCCGAAGGCTGGCTGGGCAAAATAGCGCATTACTCGCGTTAATTTCGCCTCGCCTTCCTGTGCTCTTTTCAAAGGTTGCCTTGCGGCAGAAGCCGTCGGGCAACCCTTGTGTATTTGTAGTATATTGTTTCACATGCATTGACACCAAGCTTTTGCATGACGTAGTCTAGTTAAGGTGGAATGTCCGGCAATCGGGGATGCCGCCCTTTCTTCTGTCGCTCATATTGTGATCTTCGCACCAAACCTGGAGGGGTCTTTTATATGCGGAAAACACTCCGTATTTCTCTGTTGCTACTTTGTACGCTGTGTATTTTGTCCGGATGCAATGAAAACGAAGCAGCCAAGCCCGAACCGCTTCGGCTCAAGGTTGTCCTTGCCGAAGTGGAAGAAACGAAGGTTCCTGTTGAGGCTTCGTTCAATGCGGTCCTTTCGGCCAAGGAAACCGTTGAAGTACGCGCAAAAATCAGCGGTTATCTCAAGGAAAAGAAATTTGAGGAAGGCTCTCAGGTAAAAGCGGGTGCGGTCATTTACAAGCTGGACGACAGGGACCTCAAGGCCAGCCTGGCCACTGCCCATGCCCAGACAGTAAAAGCCGAAGCCGCCTGGAAAAACGCGGACACTATCAAAAAACGGTACATCCCGCTTGCCGCAAGCGGCGCGATCAGCGTGCAAGACAAAGACAATGCCGTTGCCCGCGCGGACGAAAACTTTGCGTATTACACGGCTGCCAAGGCGGATGAGGAAAAGGCCGCCGTCAACCTGAGCTACGCCACGATTATCGCCCCCATATCCGGCTTTATCAACCGCTCCAAGGTGGATGTTGGCGGCTATGTGGAAGCGGGCAGCCAGCTTTTGACCACCATTTATAATATGAACCCAATCCGGGCGGAATTTTCCGTGACAGATCGGGAATACGCCCTGATGAAAACAAGTATTGATGAGCATGGCGCAAACCCCGATGCAGTTGTTTTCTCCCTGTATATTGGGGATGATCGCATTTTATACAAGCACCCCGGCTCTATGGAAATGGCCGATCCGGTCATTGACCCCAAAACAAACACCATCGGCATCCGGGTAGAATTTCCCAATCCGGACAATGAACTTCGCCCCGGTCTCTACGCCAACGTTACCGGCAGGATAGCCAGCCCTGACGCCTTGACCGTGCCGGAAGAAGCCGTTCTTGACCATGACAGCGGCAAGGCCGTTCTTACGGTTGACGACAAGCACACTGTCCAGGCGGTGCCGGTAGAGCTTGGCCCCTTGGTCGGTGAGCGACGCGTCATTACCAAAGGGATGAGCAAGGGACAAAAGGTTATCGTGGAAGGCTTGGTCAGTGCCCACCCCGGCATGGTTGTCGAGGTTGTGGAGAAGAACAAGACCCCCGAACCCCCGCAAAAGGCTGACGGCGAAAAGGCTTCTTCACCTTCCGGCGCGCAATAGGAAAATACAGTATGCCGCGCAAATGGCGCGGCATACGCTTTTTTTTGCCCATTCTCTCATGAGGGCCGCCGCTACAGGCGACCGGAGCAAACAGCAACAGGATACGCAATGTTTAAATTCTTCATAGACCGGCCCATTCTGGCGGCCAGCCTGTCCGCTCTGATTGTGGTTCTAGGTATTTTGAGCCTCAACAGCCTGCCGCTGGCCAACTACCCCCGCGTGGCGCCGCCTTCGGTTTCCGTTACGGCTTACTACCCCGGCGCGGACGCACTCACAGTATCAGAATCTGTCGCGGCGGAAATCGAACGCAAGATCAACGGCGCGGAAGGCATGCTCTATATTACTTCCAAATGTTTCAACAACGGCAACTTGAGCATGACCGTCACCTTTGACGTGGACCGCAACGACGACCTGGCTCTGGTAGACGTGCAAAACCGGGTGTCGGAAGCGGAAGCCTCGCTGCCCCAGGAAGTTGTGCGCCAGGGCCTCAGCATTCGCAAGCAATCACCTGACATATTGATGCTGGTCAACCTGTATTCGCCCAACGGAACAGTGAATGACCTTGACCTTGCCAACTACGCCTCACGCAATATCAAGGACGAGCTGGCCCGAATCAAGGGAGTTGGCGACGTGCAGCTCTCTGGCGCGGGCGAGTATGGCATGCGTCTGTGGTTGGACCCCGAGCGCCTGCGCCACTATGACCTGACCGTTTCTGATATTCGCGATGCAGTGGACGACCAGAACCAGCTTTCCCCTGCTGGCTCATTTGGCGGCGCACCCACGGTGCCGGGCGTCAAATTTGAACGCACCGGTCAGATCAAGGGACGCCTTACCACCCCGGAAGAATTCGGCAATCTTGTGGTTCGCACCAATGAAGACGGCAGTGTTGTGCGCCTTGTTGAAGTAACTCCGGACATCACCCGCACTTCCAGCAACGGCAAAACAAAAGTCATTCCCGGTGTTGAGCTTGGCGGGGAAAAATACTCAGACTTCAGCCGCTACAACGGCAAACCGGCTACCTCGCTTCTTGTTTACCAGCTTCCTTCCGGCAACGCCGTGGAAATTTCCCAAAGCATCCGCGCAGCCCTTGAGCGTTTCAAGGCCACTATGCAGCAAAGCAATGTTGACATTGACTATGCCATCGGCCTGGACACGGCGGAATTTGTTACCGTGTCGCTGAACGAACTGGTGCACACCCTCTTAGAGGCGCTGGTTCTCGTGCTTATTGTGGTCTATTTCTTTTTGGGCTCCTTGCGCGCCACCCTCATTCCCATGATCGCCGTGCCGGTTTCCCTGATCGGCGTATTCGCCTTTTTCCCGATGTTTGACTTGAACATCAACAACCTCACGTTGTTTGCCCTGGTTCTGGCTGTCGGCATCGTGGTTGACGATGCCATTGTGGTCGTGGAAGCAGTAGAGGTACGCCTGGAAGAAGGACACTCACCGCGCGAAGCTGCGATCATGGCCATGAATGATGTGGGCTTTACCATTATCGGAATTACCTTTGCCCTGGTTTCCGTGTTCCTGCCCATGACCATTCTGACCGGCCTTACCGGCAAGCTGTATGCCCAGTTTGCCCTGACCTTGGCCCTGTCGGTGGCCATATCCGCCTTCAACTCGCTAACGCTCAGTCCCGCACTGTGCGCTCTCCTGCTCAAGCATAAAAACCCCGACGAAAAACCCTTTATTCTTGTGCGCTGGTTCAACACCGCCTATGCAGCCCTGTTCAAAGGCTATTCCAGCAGCTTGGGAATTTTCACCAGACGAAGCCTCATCACAGTATTGCTCATGGTCGGAGTATATGCCGGTGTTGTCGGGGCGCTTCAGGTTCTGCCCACATCCCTTGTTCCGGGTGAAGACCAGCGGTCTTTTTGTATGGTTCTCCAGATGCCGAACGGGTCTTCACAGGAACGCACCATCAATTTGTCGTCCAAAGTCAGCGATTTACTGCAAAAAGAAGTACCGGAAATAGAGTCAGTAACCATCGTCGGCGGGCAGGATATTCTTACCGGTGCGCAAAGCTCCAGCGTGGCCAGTCTTTTCATCATGCTCAAGCACTGGGATGAAAGAACGCAACCCGGTCAGGACGCACTGACCCTTATTGACAAAGTGGAAGCCCTTGCCAGAAACAACTTCCAGGAGCCGCAGATCATCGCCATGAACCTGCCCACCATTAGCGGTCTTGGCCTGTCTACAGGCCTTACCTTTGAAGTGGAAAACAGGGGTATAGACCAGTCGCCGGAAGCCCTGGCCAGCGCAGTTACCAAGCTGTATGCTGCCTTCAGCGAAGTTCCGGAACTGGCTGGCCCGTTCACAGCTTACAGCATGCAGGGCAAATTCGTGCAGTTGAATGTAGACAGAAACAAAGCCAAAAGGCAGGGGGTGTCGCTGACAGACGTTTTCGATACTGTAGGCACGCTGCTCGGCGGCTCGTACATCAATGATTTCCAGGAGTTCGGCCGCACTTACAAGGTCAAGATGCAAGCTCGTGACGATTACCGCTCCACCACCGACTCCCTGCGCTTCTTCAACCTGCGTACACCAAGCGGAGAACTGACCCCGGTGACGTCCTTCGTCTATCCTGTGGATAAAACAGGCCCGGAGTTCATTACCCGCTACAACCTTTACCCGGCAGCGGAATTCATGGCAGCGCCGGGAGCGGGCTTCAGCTCCGGTCAGGCCATGAACGCCATGGCCGCCAAAGCACAGGAAACCCTGTCCAGCGACTATGGCTTTGAGTGGTCAGGACAATCGTACCAGGAGCAACTTGCGGCTGGGCAAACAAGCGTTGTACTGCTTCTGGCCTTCACCTGCTGTTTCCTGGTTCTGGCCGGACTGTATGAAAGCCTGTCTTCCCCGCTTATCGTCATGCTGTCCGTAGCCATAGCCATTCTTGGCGCATTGGTTGGACAACTGGCTCGCGGGCTGACCATGGATATTTTCATGCAGGTGGGCCTGGTCATGCTTATCGGGCTTGCGGCCAAAAACGCCATTTTGATTGTCCAGTACGCCCAGGAACGGCAAAAAGAAGGCCACTCCCCCGAAGAAGCGGCCGATATAGCTGGACAGCAGCGCCTGCGCCCGATTCTTATGACCTCGTTCGCCTTTATTCTCGGCGTGCTGCCTTTGGTTATCGCCAGCGGAGCCGGGGCAAACTCGCGCCATTCCCTGGGCACGGGCGTGTTCTTCGGCATGATAGCGGCAACAGTGGTTGGCGTTTTTGCCATCCCCGGGTTGTATGTGGCGGTGCAGCGCTTGAAAATGGTTTTTTCCGGAAAAAGCTGAGAGCAAAAATCAGCTTTCCCTTGGTAGTATAACACGCTTTGATTTGCCTATTGCTTTTGCAGGACAAACCAAGGAACACAAATGACAGCCCACGCACCTTCTGCCATCTATGGCGGGGGTGCGCTGGGCAAAGCGCATGGCCTGATGCCCGCCGTCGCGGCAAGCTATGTGGCAGCGCCCGCAGCCCGTACATTTTTCCCGGTCAATCTGCGGGTAGGTTATGCTGTTGCGGTCCAGCTCACCTGTGGCGACCTGGGCAGCAAAACGCGAACCGACAAATTCGCGCAGGGAAGCATAGCCGGAAGCGGCAATAAACCGCTCCAGACCATCTATTAAATCATCAATAATTCTGTAGCCATACTGCATAACAGCCGTGGCAATCTGGACGTTTTCGCAGCCAAGGGCAAAGTATTCCGCCGCGTCATACCAGCTTTCAATACCGCCAATGCCGCTTATGGGAATTCCGTGCAGGGCCTGGTTATTGCGCATTTCCGCTACAAAGCGCTGGGCAATGGGTTTTACGGCCTTGCCTGAATAACCGGACACAGCGGTTTTTCCGGAAATCAGGGAGCTTTCTTCCAGAATCCCGGTCAGGCTCTTTATGGTATTAATCGCCGCAATGCCGTCTGCCCCGCTGCGTACAGCGGCCAGGGCAGGTACGGTCATATCTGTGACGTTTGGCGTCATTTTGGCCAAAACCGGCAAATGCGTGCCGAGTTTTGTGGCCTTTGTAAATTCGGCCACGGCCTGCGGGTCACAGCCCACGGCCATGCCCAGAGCTTCATCATCCATGTGCGGGCATGAAAAATTGCACTCCACCATGTCCACCCCCGCCGCCGTGACAAGCGCGGCAAGCTCGGTCCACTCCGCTTCATTACGGCCCATAATCGAGGCCACCACCACATGCTCAGGGTAGTCCCGCTTCAAGCGGGACAGGGTGTCCAGTTCGTTTTGCAGCGGCTGCGTGGACAGTTGCTCCAGGTTTCTAAAACCGACAAAGGGCGTACCCTCCTTGCCGATGGCATCGAAACGGGGCGAAACTTCGCGCAAGGAAAGCATACTGATGGTCTTGTACACCAGCCCGCCCCACCCTGCTTCAAAAGCATTGGCACACATGGCATAACTACTGGCTACGACCGATGAGCCAAGAAAAAAGGGATTCATGCAGGATACCCCGCAAAAATCCATGGAAATATCGGCCCTTGCTGTGGCTGCGTCTTCCCGTCCCGCAGGCTCCGCCAAATGAGCGGCTTGGGTAAGCGCGGTTTTGATCCGGATAGGAAAATCCGGATGCAGGCAGGCAGGCTCGCAAGGCGCGGCGCAATCAGCGCAAAACACGGTGCCCGCGAAAAGGGGCGGGTTGTCAAAGCGCAGGCTTCGCAGCCTGGCGTCCGGGGCAAGGCCCTCTACGCAGGCTGCCGCGCAAGGGGCCTCATGACAAAGCAGACAACGGGCAGCTTCATTGCGTAACCATATATTCATGCTGTTCTTTCCATTGGGGTAATACTGTTTCAGTGCAAGCATGCGTCGACTGCCATTCAAAAATTCGACACAGTCCACCACGCAATACCATATCTTTCATTGCAGCACATTGGCGATAGACGCGCCTGCGTGCCAAAAAAACGTTTCGCACAGAAAGTATATCAAAAAACATACCACTACCGCCAGACAAAGAAGAATCGCGTCTCGCCGGAAACTATTGCCTGAAGGCGGCATACGGGAGATGCCGTGCGGGCCTTTCCTCTGCCTGATGAATGGTGTATGAAACCACGTATGCAAGCCGCCAACGCCAATGCCAACGCCCCCTCCGGCGCTAACACCGACGCCAGCCACAGCGCCGGCCCCTGCGACAACTCCAGCGTCTGCCCAAACGCCACCACCGGCGGCGCTGCCGGGCCTGCCCCCGCGCATCTGCCCCGCACCTGGGTTGCGGTACGCCTTGGGCACCTCGGAGATGTGCTGCTTGCCACTGGCGCTTTGGCGTATCTTGCCGAAACAAGAGGCTGGACCTTCCATATCCTGACCTCTCCCGCGCTGGCCGAAGTATTTTTGTATAATCCCCATGTGCAATCGGTCATCGCGGTAGACACACACGGCATGTCCGCAACCGCTTTTGCCGGGTATTCGCGAAATTTGGCGGCTGCGTATGCGGACTGCGGCCTTTTGGACCTGCATGGCAGCCTGCGCTCGCGCGTTTTGTCTGCCTTCTGGAAGGGGCCGGTACGCCGCTATGAAAAAATGAGCATGCAACGACGTATCTTTCTGAATTCGCATGGCACTTTTTTTCAAAAACCGCTGCTGGCCCGAACCGTTGCCCAGCGCTACGTCATGGCGGTAGACAACACCCCGCCCCCGGCAAGCTGTTTGCAGCCCGAAGTTTTCCTCTCTCCAGAAGAAAACGCCTGGGCAAACGACTTTTTAAGCAACCTGTTTCCGGACAGGTCCACCTCTGTCCGTACCTCGGCAGACACGGCAGCTTCCCCCACGCTCCCCCCGGTCAAGCCGGTCGCACTGCACCCTTATGCTACCCACGCACTGAAAACCTGGCCGGAGCATATCTGGAAACAATGCGTCACCAGGCTTGAACAACAGGGCATTCCCTGGATTATAACCGGCAGGGGCACCCCCCTGTTTCCGGGACATCCGCAAGACCTGACCAACCGGACGAGCCTGCGTGAAAGCTTTTCCCTTCTGGCAAAATGCAGCCTGCTTGTTTCCGGAGATTCCGGCCCCATGCACATGGCCGGGGCGGTAAACACGCCTGTTGTGGCGCTTTTTGGCCCCACAACGCGTGAATGGGGATTTTTTCCGCAAGGCTACGCGGATACGGTACTTGAAAAAACACTGGCCTGCCGCCCTTGCTCGTTACATGGCAAAAAACCTTGTCCGCGCAAGGGTGAGTGTTTGACCGACATCAGTGTGGACGAAGTGCTGGCCGCACTTGCCCGAATTACCGGGGGCCAGTGATGGGCAAACGGCATCTGACGCGTAACAACGGAATGGCGGCATGAACGTCGAAGCCCGCTCGCATGCTTACCCCGCCCCCTGGCGAATGCCTCCGGATGGAGCGGACGCGACACGCGAAGCTCTGGTCCAGAGTGCGGAAGAGGAGCGGTTTCATCACATCATGGCAGAAGCGCGAGATGCGAACGTTCCGATAGAAAATCTGCTGCGGGCAACCTTGAATCTGGCTTTTCCCAACGCCTCCCGGGAAGACGTGGACCGTGCCCATGCCCGGGTGATGCAGGAGTTGACCGCCTGGCAAAGCGCTCTGGATAATGAAGGCAACCCGGCCTGGCTTACCCTGGCCTCTGCGGATGCGGAAGACGACCCGGCACTTCGCCCTGAAACCATACTCCCCGAGGGGCATGGCAAGGCCTATCCGGAAGAGACTGCTGTGCCGGTCAAAGAGAAAAAGAAACGCCCCAGCATCTTTTACGGCATTATTGCCCTTGTACGCGGTCTTTTTGGCCTGAGACAAGAAATCGACAACGACGAACCAGCCGCGCCGACCCCGCCGGTTCTCAAGATTATTCGCATAGCCTTTTTTGCGCTCTTTTTTCTTTCTACATACAAATATCTGGTCAAACACGGGATTATCACGCCTTTCTGGTAAACATACGGGCACCTGCCCGGCATAACCGGTGCTGCCATTACCGTTGCCCTTACCGCCGCATTGCCGTATGCTTTTTCCGGGCTATCGAAACAGAGTCACGTCCAGTTCAGGAGCACACTTGCAAGACATCCTTGTTTTTCAGCTTGCCCGCATAGGCGACCTCATCCAGACCAAACGCCTGCTGTTAAGCATTGTCGCAGAGCCGGATACCCGGGTTCACCTGTGCGTGGACCACTCCCTTGCGGCCCTTGCCCGCCTGATATTTCCCTTTGCCGTTGTGCACGAGATTACAGCGCATGGCGGCTCTGGCGCAACGCCCGGCAAGGTAGGCGCGCAGGCCCTGGAAACATTCTCCCGGCTGCGCGAAATCCCCTTTACCAGGGTCTATCTGCCCAACTACTCTCCGCTGGCTTTTGCCTGTGCATCCTTGTTTCCGCCTGAAACCTTGCGCGGCTATGCCCGCGTCGAGGGGCAAGACCTCAAGGGCCCGCTGGCAAATATCTCTTTTACCCTGATGAGCGACAGGCGCTTTGCCCCTTTGAATCTGGTGGACTTATGGGGCCACCTGCATTTTGCGCCGGTTGCCCCGGAAAAGGTGAACCCCATCCCGAAACCCGCCGGCAGCAACCGCATAGGCGTGGTCATGGCAGGCAGGGAGTCGCGCCGCTCCTTGCCGCCCGAAGTGCTGGCCCAGTGCCTTGTTTCCATTTTTCAAGCCAGAAAGGGACCGACCTTCGTAATGATTGGCTCTGCCTCCGAGCAGATTCTGGTACGCAAGCTTGCACGCCTTCTGCCCCCGCGCATGGTGGAGCGCATGGAAGATTTGACGGGCAAAACCTCCCTTACCGACCTGGTGGAGGTTTTGAGCAGCCTGGATATGGTGCTCACGCCGGACACGGGCGCCATGCACCTTGCCGCGCATATGGGCGTACCGGTACAGGCCTTTTTCCTCTCTTCCGCCTGGTGTTATGAAACAGGCCCCTATGGCTTTGGGCACAAGGTCTGGCAAGCTCTGTCCGATTGTTCCCCCTGCCTGGAAAGCGCCCCCTGCACCAAAAATCTCGTGTGCCTGGCCCCTTTCAAGCAGGAAGCCTTCCTGACCCACCTCAAGGGCAAGTTCGCGCAAGATACTACCCCCGGCCTTCTTGGCTGCACAAGCATGCTGGACGACTTGGGCGTCACCTATAAAGCCGTAGACGGGGACGACCCCTATGAGCAGACGCGCAACGAGCTGCGCAAAGCGCTGCTTGAACTTTTCCGACGTGGCGCGGGTGATGCGCCCCCCTTTGCCATGCACCCGGATGTGGCGGACTTTCTCTTTTCTGAAAAATCCTGGATGGTTCCACCTGACTGGAATTTCTCGGACTTTCGGGAATGGCCCAACACAGATTTAATGTAACGCTTTAACTTTTACGCAAGGTGCCTCATGCTGCGCGTGTTATTGGTTCTTCCCTTTTACGGCGGCTCGCTCCCCATTGGCCGCTATGCCGCCCAAGGCTTGCAAGAAGCCGGGTGTCTGGTGGATGTTTTTGAGTCGCCGAATTTTTTCGCATCATACACAGCGCTTAAAGAACAGCGCATTTCTGCCAAAGAACTGGACGCATTACAAAACTCTTACTTACAGTTCGTTTCCCAGACCATACTGGCCAAAGCGGACAGCTTCCAGCCGGATCTGGTTTTGTGCATGGCGCAGGCCCCCCCTTAACCGGCTGGCCCTGCGCAGGCTGCGCAAGCAAGGCATACCCACGGCCATGTGGTTTGTGGAAGATTACCGACTTTTCACCTACTGGCGTGCCTTTGCCCCGCATTACGACTTTTTTGCGGTAATTCAAAAAGCACCGTTTTTACAAGAGCTTGCCGCTTCCGGCGTGAAAAATGCCCTGTATCTCCCCCTGGCTGCGCTGCCCTCTTTTCACCAGCCGCTCGCCCTGACCCCGGAAGAAGAAAAGAAGTACAGCGCGAAACTCTCTTTCATGGGCGCGGGTTATCCCAATCGACGCAAAGCCTTCTTGCAGTTGCAGGACCTTGGCCTGAAAATTTGGGGAACAGACTGGGACCTGGAGCCTGCCCTGGCCCCGCTTGTGCAAAAAAACGGACAGCGCATCAGCCCGGAAGAAACGGTGCGCATTTATAATGCCGCTGCAATCAACCTTAATCTGCACTCCAGCGTCAGCTTTGACAAATTTGTCAGCCAGGGGGATTTTGTAAACCCCAGAACCTTTGAAGTGGCTGCCTGCGGCGCTTTCCAGCTTGTGGACGAACGCACCCTGCTACCGGAACTGTTTGCCGGGGACGAGCTGGCCACATTCAGCAGCCTTGAAGACCTGCGCAACAAAATCACCTACTATGAAAGCCGACCGGAACTGAGAAAGGCCCTGGCAGACAAGGCAAGAGAGCGGGTACTTGCAGAACATACGTACAAGGCGCGTATGCAGACCCTGCTTGACTTTGTGGCAGAACGCGACGCCGGTTTCGGCAAAAGACGCGCCCCGGCCTGGCCCGCTGATTTGCCGCAAGACATGCGCGCCCAGGCAGGCGCCCTGATGCATGAGCTACAGTTGCCGGAAGACGCTGCCTTTGATGATGTTATCTGCGCGGTAAAGCGCAAATCCGACAAACTGAGCGACGTGGAAGCCGCGCTTTTGTTCATGGATGAGTGGAAAAAGCTCTACCAATAGAAAATTCCTTGAGCCACGCCACAATTTTGCCCTTTTATTTGACAACGCACTGCCGTTCATGGCAGATATCTGGTTCACGTTTACCCACGCCCTGAATGCCTCATGGCTTTGTAACCTTGAGATTCTTGCATGTTTGGCGGCTTACGCCCGCTTTCAACTATCTCAAGGCAAGGATTTAAGGACAAATTCTTGCCGAGCGCCCGGACATTTTCAAACGGCCCGCTCTTTGGTCACGGCAGTCAGGATTTCTTCACTACATTTATTTCGGAGGTTCCCATGCGCGCTTCTCGTTGGCTTGGCCTTGCAACGGCCTGTCTGGTGCTTTGCTCCCCCCTGCCCGGCCATACGGCGGAAACAATCAAACTGGGCGTTCCAGGAGCGCACAGCGGCGATCTGGCCGGCTATGGCACCCCCGCGCTGAACGCGGCCAAGCTTGTAGTGGAAAAATACAACGCTGCGGGCGGCATTCACGGCAAGATGATTGAAATAGTCCAGCAGGATGACCAGTGCAAACCGGAGCTTGCCACCAACGCCGCCACCAAACTGATTGCCGAAGGCGTACAAATAGTCATGGGCCACACCTGCTCGGGCGCTACCAAGGCCGCCCTGCCCCTGTATGAAGACAAAAAGGTGGTTTCGCTTTCGCCTTCCGCCACCAGCCCCGAACTGACCCAAAGCGGCAAGTTCGCCCACTTTTTCCGCACCACGCCTTCTGACGATGCCCAGGCCCGTCTTGGCGCTGACTTTGTACTCAAAGGCCTGCAAGCCAAAAAGGTGGCTATCCTGCATGACAAGGGCGACTATGGCAAAGGCTATGCCGAATTCGTGAAAGAATTTATCGAAAAAGACGGCGGTGCCCAGGTGGTGTTTTTTGAAGGCATTACCCCCGGCGCTGTGGACTATTCCTCCGCCGTACAGAAAATAGGCCGCAGCGGCGCTGACACGCTGGTTTTCGGCGGCTATTACCCGGAAGCTTCCAAGCTGCTTACCAGCATCAAGTCGCGCAAAATGCAAATCAATTTCGTTTCCGAAGACGGCGCAAAAACCGACTCGCTGATCCAGCTTGCCGGTGCAGACAGCGAAGGCATGTACGCTTCCAGTTCCCGCGACAACTCGGAACTGGCCGTCGCCAAAACCGCTGCCGAAGAACATGAAAAAACCTTTGGCGCGAAGCCCGGCCAGTTTTTTGAGCTTTCATACGCCGCAACCCAGGCCCTGCTCAACGCTGTGGATAAAAACGGCGGCAATACCGACCCCGAAGGTCTTATCAAGGCCCTGCGCAGCGAATATGTGGACACCCCGGTCGGCAAAATCCGTTTTGACGAAAAGGGCGACTGCGAAGGCGCGGGCTTTGCCATGTTCCGGGTTGAAAACGGCAAGTTTGTAGACCAGAACTTCCAGCAATAACCTTTTCCGGCTACCTGCCGGTATGACCCGCCGGGCGCGCGCAAGCACAAAGCTATGCACGCGCCCGGTCAGTACACTGTTTTCTCTTCAAGCCGGGTTTGCATCCAATGAGTCATCTGAACGCCATAACCAGCTATTTTTCCGAAATCGACTGGCGCTATTTTATCGAGCTTTTTTTCAGCGGCCTGACCAAAGGCAGCATTTACGCGCTGATTTCGCTGGGCTACACCATGGTGTACGGTATTATCGAGCTGATCAACTTCGCCCACGGCGAAATTTACATGATCGGTGCCTTTACCGGGCTTATCGTGGCCGGAGTTCTTGGCGCATACGGTTTTCCCGAAGCAGGCATTTTACTGGTGGCGGCAGTTGTCGCGGTGGTGTACTGCGCCGCCTATGGCTACACCATGGAAAAAATCGCTTACAGGCCTCTTCGCAGCGCCCAGCGCCTTTCTCCGCTGATCAGCGCCATAGGCATGTCCATTTTTCTGCAAAACTACGTGCTTATCGCCCAAACGCAAGATTTTGTCCGCTTCCCCAACCTGCTCCCGGAAATGCCCTTTCTGGACCCCATTTCAGACATCATGCGCCCCTCGAGTTTTCTGATTATCATTACCAGCGCCCTGGCCATGATCAGCCTGACCGTATTCATCAAATACACGCGCCTCGGCAAAGCGATGCGCGCTACGGCCCAAAACCGCAAAATGGCCACATTGCTCGGCATCAACGCCGACAGAATTATTTCCGCCACCTTTGTTGTCGGCTCCGCGCTTGCGGCTATCGGCGGTATTCTTATCGCCTCGCACACCCAGCAGCTCAACTTCAACATCGGCTTTCTTGCGGGCATAAAGGCCTTTACCGCCGCGGTTCTTGGCGGCATCGGCTCCATTCCCGGGGCCATGTTCGGCGGTCTGGTGCTTGGCTGTTGTGAAAGTTTTGCCGCCGGGTATTTCCTGTCCGACTATGAAGATATGGTTTCCTTTGCCATTCTTATTCTCATCCTTATCTTCAGGCCCTCCGGACTTTTGGGCAAAGCCAAGGTACAGAAGGTATAAGTATGCGCGGCATTGTCAAATCCCTTCTGGTCAGCCTCTGGTTCATGTTTCTGACCTTCCCGATCATGGTAATCAAGGTAAGCCCGCTTGACGGCGCGGTTATCTGGCGCTTTGAAAATGCGGTTTTCCTCGGCACAGGCGTTTTTCTGCTCTCTTTTGTCTGGCGGGCCATGCTGGTGGTCAAGGGCGTTTCCACCCCGGAAGAAGCCGACCTGGTCTGGCTTTTCACAGCGCTGGAAAACCCCCGGCTGAAAAATTCCTGCATCGGTTTGGCCCTGATCTTCTGCGGCCTTACGCCTTTTCTCTATGTGGCCTACGATGCCCTTGCCCACCCGAATGAAAAAGAGGGCTTGCCCTATATCGCCCTTGGCATGGCAGCCCTGTGGGCGCTCGCCCTGTGCTACACAGGGCTGAAAAGCCTGGCCGGAAAGCGGGAGCAGGTCATCGCGCAAGCCAGGGAAATCAGCCGCGCCCTGAGCGAACCCGGCAAGGGCAGGCTTGCGGTTATCATCCTGCTCTTGGCCATTCTTATTCCGCTGCCCTATCTCATGGATTTATACCGGGTTAACGTGCTGGCAACGACCTTTATCTGGATCATGCTCGGCCTCGGTCTGAATATCGTTGTCGGGCAAGCCGGTCTGCTTGTGCTTGGCTATGTGGCCTTTTACGCGGTCGGCGCGTACAGCTATGCCGTTCTTAACATCCATTTCGGCAGCGAGCTTGTCGGCTTCTGGATGTTTTTGCCCATCGGCGGCCTTTTTGCCGCGCTTGCCGGAATTTTGCTGAGCTTGCCTGTACTGCGGCTTCGGGGCGACTATCTGGCCATTGTCACCCTTGGTTTTGGCGAAATTGTGCGCGTCACCCTTGAGGGCGGCAGCCTTTCGCTTGCGCCGGTGGCCTGGTTTGTTTCGCTGTTTACAGACGGCCCGCTTCCCGCCTGGCTTACCACCCCGCTTGATATTGGCGGTCCCGCAGGTATCGGAGGCATACCGTACCCCGGATTCTTCGGCTATAAAATCAGTATGGATGACAGCATCCGGCTGGTCTATTTCATCGGTCTGGCCCTGGCGGCGCTTACCGTTATCGCTGTTGGACGCCTGCGTGACTCGCGCCTTGGTCGCTCATGGATTGCCCTGCGCGAAGATGAAATCGCCTGTGAGGCCATGGGCATCAACAAGGTCAGCGCCAAACTCACCGCCTTTGCCCTGGGTGCCTGCTGGGCCGGTTTCGGCGGTGTGCTCTTTGCGGCCAAAACCAGCTTTATCAACCCGGCAAGTTTCACCTTTATGGAATCGGCCCTCATTCTTTCCGTTGTTGTGCTGGGCGGGCTTGGCTCCATTCTCGGCGTTGTGCTGGGGGCGTGCATACTTATCCTTCTTCCGGAATATCTGCGCTCGTTCAACGAGTACCGGATGCTCATCTTCGGGGCGAGTATGGTGCTGATGATGGTGTTCCGGCCTCAGGGGCTGATCACGCCTCAGCCGAAAAGACGTATTATCGCCGGGGTAAACGACAGCCCGGAAAACAACTGATTTTTGATGCAAGGTTTACGGAACATGAGTGCGCAAAGTGAAACCACACCCCTGGCTCCCGTGCTGGAAATCAGCCACGTAAGCAAACGCTTCGGCGGCCTGCTGGCCCTTTCCGATATCGAGCTTACCGTTAACCGGGGAGAAATAGTCGCCCTTATCGGCCCGAACGGCGCCGGCAAGACAACCCTCTTCAACTGCGTCACCAGCCTGTACACCCCGGACGAGGGCAAGGTACTTCTCCACTCTCCTGACCAGGATGTATATTCCCTGGCCGAAAAAAAGCCCTTTGAAGTCACGGCGCTCGGCATGGCCCGCACCTTTCAGAACATCCGGCTTTTCCCTTCCATGACCGTGCTGGAAAATGTGATGATTGCCCGCCACTGCCGCACAAAAGCGGGCATACTGGGCGCGCTGTTTCGTCCCCCGAGCGTTCGCAGGGAAGAACGGGAAATTGAAGCCAGCTCGTATGCCCTGCTCAACTACATGGGCCTTGGAGCCTATTTTGAAGAAGAGGCCCGCAACCTCGCTTACGGGCAGCAGCGCCGCCTGGAAATAGCCCGCGCTCTTGCCACAAACCCTTTCCTGCTGCTGCTGGACGAACCCGCCGCCGGTATGAACCCGCAGGAAACCCATGAACTGCAAAAACTCGTGCTGCGCATTCGCGACGAATTCGGCCTGTCCATCCTGCTTATCGAACATGACATGAACATGGTCATGTCCGTATCTGACAGGATTTATGTGGTGGAATACGGCTGTAATATTGCGGACGGAACCCCTTCGGAAGTTCGTGAAAATCCTCAGGTCATCAGGGCCTATCTGGGGGATGATAATGCTTGAGCTCAAGGGGATATGCACATATTACGGCAACATCCAGGCCTTGTGGGACGTTGATATCACCGTTAATGAAGGCGAAGTGGTCACCCTTGTCGGCGCGAACGGCGCGGGTAAAAGCACCACGCTCATGTCCATTTGCGGGGCGGCTCCCATACGGCGCGGCGAAATTCTGTTTGAGGGCAAACCCATTCATTCCCTGAAAACAGACCGCATAGTCCGCCTTGGCATCAGCCAGGTTCCCGAGGGGCGACTCATATTCCCCGATCTGACAGTGCTGGAAAACCTGGAACTTGGCGCTTACCTTCGTAACGACAAGGCCGGAATCAAAAAAGACATGGAACAGATGTTCGGTCTTTTTCCCATTCTCGCCCAGCGAAAAGACCAGACCGGCGGCACTCTTTCCGGCGGCGAGCAGCAAATGCTGGCCATTTCCAGAGCGCTTATGGCCAAACCTCGCCTGCTGCTGCTTGACGAGCCGTCCCTCGGCCTTGCGCCCATTATTATTCGCCAAATTTTTGACATCATCCGCTGGGTCAACGACTCCGGCATGACTGTCTTTTTGGTGGAGCAAAACGCCAATCAAGCCCTGTCCATTGCAAACCGGGCCTACGTCATGGAAACCGGGCGCATCACCCTTACCGGCTCCGGCGAGGAACTTCTCTCCAACAAGGCTGTGCGAGAGGCGTATCTGGGAATCTAGCCTGGGTTTCGATTGCCTCCGGCAGCCAAAGGCGCGACTCCCCTTGGAATCCCCTTTGGGCGTAGCATACGGGACCTGCAAACAGGGCTGCTGCCCTTGATACGGCTCCCGGTATTTTCTGATCTTTTTGTCACTCCCACCTTCTTTATTCTCCCCCTAAAGCCAATCTGCTAACAGACGATATGTTTAGCAGGAACATTTTACCAAACGGCAAAATGTAACACGCTAAAAACACTTACATTCTCTACATTGGCATTGAGATTGCTAAATAATCGGCGGGAAGGCCTGTCCTTCCCCTGAACCGGCAATTCTTTCCCGATGGAGTTCATTATGCCCGTTTACGCATCCGGAAGTATCCGCTTTGACGGACTAGGCAGCGATACCAACTTCAGTGAAATGATCGACAAGCTCTATAAAATTGAGAGCCGTCAGGTCACACAGTTGTTGCGCTGGAAAGACGACTGGCAGCGCCGTATGGACGGCTTCGATCAGGTGCGCACCGCCTTGCAGGAAATGCAGACAGCCCTGACCCAGCTCAACACCATGAACAAGTTCATGGCCAAGGTTGCCTCCAGCTCTGACGAGAAAGTCGCTTCCGCCACTGCCTTTGCCGGGTCTACCGACGGGGCCTATTCTCTTGAAGTGAAGCAGCTTGCCACCAACTCCACCTGGAGCGTCAACTCCGGTGTATACAGTGCCAAAGAATCTATTTGCGATACCGCGGGCGGCGGCTCCATTACCTACAGCTACGCCGGAAAAACGAGAACTCTCAGCGTTCCCAAGGGTACATCCCTTGAGGGGCTGGTCAGTCTGGTCAACCGCGACTCAAAAAACGCCGGCGTCACGGCACAACTGGTTAACGGCAAGAACGGCGTTGAATTTATGCTCAGCGGCAAAAACACCGGTGAAGCAAACTCTCTGGTCATTCGTGAAACAACCAACCTCAAAGGGCTGGAAGTAAACCTTGCCCAAGGCAACTACGACGACTCACAGGAAAACCGGATGCAGCTGTTAAGCGGCTTTGACCCAAGCGATCCGGACTCCATGATCGTCAACCCCGCAGACGGTACCGACAAAACCTTTGTCTACAATGTGGACGGCAAGCAATATAACGTCAACGTCGCCCCAGGCACCTCCATTGACGAGGTGTGCAATTTGATAAACGCCCAGCACCCCAGCCCTTCCGGCTATACCCTGCCGCCCCTGGCCTCTTTGCAGCCCAAAGTGCCGAGCGACGGCCTTTTGTACTTCACCATAGAAAAGCCGGATACAGACTACATCATCGCCGGGAAAGACACCGAAACACAGGACATTCTTTCTGCCACGTATGCTACCCCGGAGACCAAGCTGAACGAGGGCGGCACCACTGACCAGATTTTGACCTTTACCATAAACACCAGCGATGGTTCATCCAAAGAAGAAGAAATAGAAGTCACCGTCACCCCGGACATGACCGTAAACGAGCTGACCAAAGCCATTCAGAAGAAAGTGGGCAGCAAGGCCGAGGTCAAGCTTAGCCAAGACGGCGGCGGTGAGTGGCAAATAGACATTCAACAAAAACCCAAAACACACCGTGTGGTCGTGGGAAAGGGTTCGCTGGACAGTCTGAAATATGAAATTCCCAAGGATAGCCGCTGGAATATTACCGAAGGCGTGGACGCGCAGGTAAAAATCAACGGCTGGCCTTCGGGCGATGACACCTGGTTTGAAACCAGCAGCAATACGCTGGAAGCGGATGTTGTCTGGCCGGGTATTACCTTCAAGCTGCGTGACGTTGGCAAGACGGTTATCACGACCTCTACGGACAAGGCCAAGATTGAAGAAAACGTCATGGCCTTTTGCGATGCCGTTAACAACGTCCGCACCGTGCTGAACTATTTGACCAAGGTTGATGACGAAAAGGAAACCCTGGACTCCGACTACGCGGTTTCGCAGTTTGAAATGCAAAAAGGTTCCGTACTTACAGGCAACTACGGCATCCAGCTTATCACATCAAAGCTCAAAACCGCCGTTGGCAGTTCCGCCGTAGGTTTTCGTCCTGCCCAGTACGGCAGCGACGGGGCTTTCCTTTCAGGCGATATTTTTAACTCGCTTTCCCAGATCGGCATCACCACTGTGGCCGACCAGGGCAACGCGCTGTACGGTCTGCTTGATATCAACTTCACAGAAGGCCAGTACGGCTCGCTTACGCTCAAGGAAGCCATAGACAAAGACCCGGAAGCCGTGTGCAAACTTTTCGCAGCGGAAAACCAGGGGTACAGCGATTCCACCCATTTTCGCTACAACTCTCACCTGGCCAAGATAACCAAGCACGGCAACTATGAAATTTCCTATACCGCAGACGATGACGGCAACATTATCAAAGCCACCATCAACGGCAAGGAAGCAAAGTACAACCCGGAAACCCAGCAGATTACCGCGATGGAAGGTGACGCACGAGGCCTCATGGTGGACGTTGTGGTTATTGAACCCGGCACAACCCAAACGGGCACAGTCAGTATCCAGCAAGGCAAAGTAAGTGAAGTCCTTGGTCTTCTCGAAGGTTCCGAAGGAATGCTCGGAACAAGTGGTACGCTCAAAAACCTTGAGCGTAACTACAAAGACATCATGGACAACATTGAAAAGAAAATTAAACAGGAAGACGAACGTCTGGCTAAATGGGAGCGGACCATGATCAACAAGTTCGCCCGTCTTGAAAAGGTTCTGGCTCAGTACAATGCCATGAACGACGGCTTGCAGAGCCAACTGGCCTCTCTCAAGTCGAACAGCAGTAACAGTTAAAAACTTTCAAAGCGCACCCGATATACAGAGTTTCATGCAGTAACGCATTTTTTCGATATCACCGCCCCGTTCCGGCACAGTACAAGGAAGTATATCCGGGGCGCCAAAGGGAGACAGATTCATGCAACGCGGAACCGCTGCTTATTTACAAACCAAGGTTACCACCACGTCTCAGGGCGATATTGTTGTCATTCTGTTTGACGGGGCACTCAAATTCCTGACCCAGGCCAAAGAATTGCTGGCTGTGAACGACATGGCCGGAAAAGGCATGGCGATATCCAAAACGCTGGATATCATCAACGAATTGGACAGCACCCTGAACATGGAAAAGGGCGGCGACATAGCTGCCAACCTGCATGGCTTGTACTCCTTCTGTACCAATCACCTGGTAAGGGCCAACCTGAAAAAGGACGTCAAAATGATTGACGAGGTTGTGACCATTCTGACCGGCCTGCGCACAGCCTGGGCAGAAATAGTCGCTCTGCCCGAAGCGCAGGCAGCGGCCCAGGAGGCGGCTTCCAACATTCGCGCCAATACCCAGCCCCAAACCAGAACCCAGGTCGGTTTTAGTTCTGCCGGTACCCCGGCTCCCGGGGCAAACGCTCGCATCCGGGCCATGTATGCAAAGGAAAACCAGGTAGCGCAGGCTGCAATGCCCTCGCAAGCAGCCTCTGAACTCACCGAAGGGCAGACACCGGAGCAACGGGCGCAAACGGCCCCGGAACCGGGTCAAAAGCCCGCTCCGAAACTGACGCCGGAACAGCGTCCCGCCGCAACGCAAGCCGCCGACGGTGAAGCAAAGCAGCCGGCCCCCGCCAACGTGCCCCCGGTTTCGCAAATTCCTCCCGCCGCAAACGGATATGGTGGACTGCGGGCGAAAGCCGGTATGTACAGTCGTTTTTCCCAAGGCTAGTCCAAAATATCCGTCAAAACGGGCACCGGGCAGCATCGCCCGGATGCCCGTTTTGCTATTTTCGGCGTAATCCCCGCTTCTGTGCAACACTGCCAAGCTGACAACTCCCGCTTGATTAAAGGCCCTCTCCATTATACATTACCGTTTGTACACGGTACGGCGTACCCGTTTGTTTTTCCAAGAGATGGAGTCACATGATCATCCGTTGTCCGCAGTGTGAGCATTCACGCAGCATTCCTGAAGGCAAAATCCCGGCCACAGCAGAACTTGCAACCTGTCCGCGTTGCAAGCACCGCTTCCGTTTCCGCGTTCTGGAAAAAACCGAGGAAGCTCTCGCCCCCGACGCCGAGGCTTCAGCCCCGCAAACGCAGCCCCTTCCGGCCGAGCCTGTTGCCCCGCCCATCATACCGGAGCATGCCCCGCAACGGCCGCAAAGTGCTTTAAGAGAAAGCGCCGAGCACAATGAAACAGATTTGTGGGATGCGGTAGACGCACTCGGACAGCATTGGGAAAACCAGACGGATCGCCAGGGCGGCCTTGGCAGCCAAGGCAACCACAATAGCCAGGGAGCTACGCCGCAGCAGCCTGCCGCGCGCGCCAAGGAACAGCCTCGCGCTCCCCTTGCGCCCGCCCGTCCTGCAGACCGCCAGGTACCCGCAGAGGCTGCAAAACGCGCTTTTTCCCAGATAAGTCCTCCAGCCGCAAACGGCCAAGGCGCCGCCCCGAGGCAGAGCGCCCCCGACCACGGAAATTTTTCCCGGCAACCTGCCTTTGCCCCGGAACAGGCCCAGCCCGCGCCAACGCAAACCGCGCGCCCCATGCAGGAAGCCCGTCAGGCCCCAACAAGGCAGGAGCAGGTACGGCAGGAGCAGGCACGGCAGGAGCAGGCACGTCCCGGAACAAGAAAAGCCGCGCACGACCCGCGCCGCCCCGTACAGGGCTGGCTGGATATTTCCCTGCCCCAGGCAGACTCTTTCCCCATGGACAACCCCGGTGCACCCGGTTCTGAATCCTTCCACTCCGAAGCCTGTGGCCCTGAACCATATGCTCACGGCCCTGATGCGCATGGCTCGGCAACATATACGCAGCCCCACTCCGTAGCGCCCCCCGATACGTCGGACAATTCTTTTCCCGCTGAGCCCCCGGCGCACTATACTGACGAAGAAGCCTATGCCGCCGCTTCCGCACAGCGTGCGCAGGGCGATACCGCGCCCAATGGAGGCCCGAAAAAAACCACCGGCCCGCGCCCTGCCGTCTTTCCCTACGCGGATGACGGCCCCCCGCCGGAAGAACGGGTTGAGCAGCACATGCGTATGCTGCAAGACACGCACAGCCCCGACAGGCCAACCCGACACCTGGGCATGCTCAAGGATTATGGAGATACGCCCGGCCAGCAACCAACCGGTAAGCAGGCCAGGGACAGAATCTTGCCGCCCATGACCGATGCTGACGAGGTTTTGGGAGCTTCCCCCCTGGAAGCCTCAGAAGAAAGCGGCGTTCCGTGGGAAAACCCGGCTCAGAACGGTTGGTTCAAAGGCTTTGTTGCCACCCTGCAAGGGGTCATGTTTCGCGGGCCGGAGTTTTTTTCCGGCATAACCGGGGGCGGCTCCCTTGTGCCCGGCTATATATTTTTCCTGGTCATGGGCTATGTTGCCATTTTGTCCACACTGGCCTGGGTGCACGCCACAACCGTTTTGCTGCCGCCGGACGTGGTTACCCTGCCGGACAGCAAAGTTGCCCTCCCCCTGCTGCTACTTCTTGCGCCGCTGGCTCTCGGGCTTATGCTGCTTTTTGTCACCGGCTGTATTCGCGTATTTTTACGGCTGTTTGCGCCAGACAAGGCAAACTTCGGGCGTATTTACAAGGTTACGGCCTATGCCTTTGCCCCGCTGGTGCTCAGCGTGGTGCCGATTATCGGGCCAGCCATTGGCGGAATCTGGTTCCTCGCCGCCATAGCTATTGGATGCCGCCACACCCTGAAACTCCCCTGGGGCCTTGCCGCGCCGCTCTCTTTGCTGCCTGCCGCCATTCTGGGCGGAGGCATATTCTATCTCTTTTTCGCATGATGCACGGTAGCCCCAGCCTGCGGCCCTTTTCCCCGGAGAGAATGCAATAAAAAATCCGTATGGGGCCGTCACAATTACGGGCTTGACTGTCAGGCCGTCGGTTACGCTGGCGTTGCGCTGGTATGGGGGCGCTTGTCATGGGCGCGCTGGGCAAAGCAAAACGCCTGCACCAAAGGCGCAGGCGAATAAAAAAGAATTGCCAAAACGCGTTCAGCCAGCCTGAACCCGTGGCAGGACAACCGCCATCAGGTAATATGCGTTCACCAAAGCGCATGCAATCCAGGCCACTGTATAGCCGTTTTCACTGTTCCGGTAGCGCTTGAACGCCATGAACAACGAGCCGAGTATTACCAATACGCTGATTGCTATCTGCCACATATTCCCCTACTCCCCCAGCTTTTGCTGCAACAGCTCGTTTACCAGTGCCGGGTTTGCCTTGCCTTTGGTCTTGCGCATGACCTGCCCGACAAAAAAGGCCATCAGCTTGGTTTTGCCGTTTCTGTAGCCTTCCGTTTCTGTCGGATTCTCGGCAATCACCGCATCCACAATCCCTTCAAGCTCTGCACTGTCAGAAACCTGGGCCAGACCCTTTTCCTGAACATACTGCTCGGGGGAAACCCCCTTGGCGTACAGTTCGGGAAATGCTTCATGAGCCATACGTGCGCTGATCGTGCCCTTTTCCAGAAGCCCGGCAAGCTCTGCCAACAGCTTCGGGCCAAAACCGGTATCCTTGGGAGTTATGCCCTGGGCCGCAGTTTCGCGCAGGAGCTCCCCTTGCATGAGGGCCGCTATGCGTTTTGGCGCGCTGCACAGGGCCACGGCCTGCTCAAAATAGTCTGCCGCGTCTTTAGTGGAAACCAGGTTTGCCGCATCATCACGGGAAATGCCGTACTGCTCCACAAAACGCTGTACGCGCGGAGCAGGAAGCTCAGGCATCCCTTCCTGCCAGGCATGCAACTCTTCGGCGGTCACGATAACCGGCGGCAAGTCGGGGTTGGGGAAATACCGGTAGTCGTGCGCGTCTTCCTTGCTGCGCATGGCCAGAGTTATCTGGCGGACGGAATCAAAAAGCCGCGTTTCCTGATAAATGCTTTCCCCGTCTTCCAGAGCGGCTTCCTGCCGATCTATTTCATATTCAATGGCCCGCTGGATATTGCGAAAGGAGTTCAGGTTCTTCGTTTCCGTGCGCGTGCCGAATTTTTCTGTTCCCCTGGGCCGCAAAGATACGTTGGCATCGCAGCGCATACTCCCCTCTTCCATGTTGCCGTCGGTCACACCGATGGTCACGAGAATGGCATGCACCTGGCGCATAAACTCGGCGGCTTCCTCGGCACTGCGGATATCCGGCTCGCTGACAATTTCGATAAGTCCGGTGCCTGCCCGGTTCAAATCTACCAGGGTCGCTCCCTGGGCGTGTACGCATTTACCGGCATCGTTTTCCAAATGAATACGGGTTATGCCGATGCGGCGCGTTTTCTCACCCACAGTCACATCCAGGTGTCCATGCTCGCAAATGGGCGGTTCAAACTGCGAAGTTTGAAAACCATCCGGCAAGTCAGGATAAAAATAATTCTTCCGTGAAAAAAGCGACCGCTCGTTCACCGTGCAGTTGAGAGCCAGGCCCGCTTTTGCTGCCAGTTCAACAGCCTTGGCGTTAAGTCGCGGTAATGCGCCGGGCATACCCGAGCAAACTTCGCATACCTGCTCGTTAGGCTGCGCACCAAATTCCACCGGGCAAGAACAAAACAGCTTGGAAGCCGTTTTCAACTGCGCATGTATTTCAAGACCGATAACTGCTTCATAAGACGCCATGGCTCACTCCTTGGATACGATGGGTGTACATAGCAGCCAAGGCGGGCATTCGTCCAGCGCGGGTTGGCGGTTCTTCTGAACAGTCGGCACCTGCGCAGCGAAAATCCCGGTGCACGTTGCTCCCTGTAACCATACCGCTTTTGCCCTGGCCGGTGTTTTGCCCAATATTGCTTGCTTCGGCCGAATGGAGTATAGCTCCCTCTTGTCATTTGCTTCATGCGCCACTTTTTCTGAAAGGATACACCATGCCCGTTACCCCAAAACAGGTTTTAGCCACTGCCGCCCTTTCCCGGCTGGACATTTCGCTCTCGCACGAAGACACCGGCGCGGAAAGCGCGGAAGATCGCACCATGCGTCTTGCCTCTCAGCTGGATGCGGTTGTCGGCTATATGGATATTTTGAACGCGGTGGATACGACAAATGTCGCGCCGCTGTATTCCCCCCTTGAAAATGTGGCCCCGCCCCGCGAAGATGTGGCAATAAAGCGCCGCAGCGCGGAGGAAGTGCTGGCCAACGCGCCGAAACGGCAGCAGAACTTTTTCGTTGTGCCTCCGGTAATATAAGGAAAGCCCATGACCGCCATACATGAAATGACTCTGCTTGAGGTCAGGCAAAAGCTTGCCGCCGGAGAAATTACGCCCGTTGACGCCCTGGACTCAAGCCTGGCCCGCATCAAGCAGACGGAAGACAAAATTTACGCCTGCCTGACCGTGTGTGAGGAAGAAGCCCGCAATACCGCCGCTGCTCTGGTCAAAGAAGGCCCCAAAGCGGATAAGCCCTTGTGGGGAATACCGCTTACGGTAAAAGACGTTTTGTGCACCAAGGGAATACGCACGACTGCCGCGTCACGCATGCTTGAAGATTTTATTCCGCCCTATGATGCCTTTGTCGTGGAAAAGCTGAAAGAGGCCGGTGCGATCATTGTGGCCAAAACCAACATGGACGAATTTGCCATGGGTTCCAGCACGGAATTTTCCGCTTTTCAAAGAACCGCCAACCCCTGGAATTTGGAGTGCGTTCCCGGTGGCTCAAGCGGCGGTTCCGCTGCCTCTGTGGCAGCAGGACAAGCCTTTGGCTCTTTGGGTTCAGACACGGGCGGCTCCATTCGACAGCCTGCCGGGCTGTGTGGCTGCGTAGGAATAAAGCCCAGCTATGGGCGAGTTTCTCGCTACGGGGCCATTTCTTACGGCAGTTCCTTTGACCAGATAGGCCCCCTGGCCGCAAATGTCGCGGATTGCGCCCTGCTGCTTTCCGTTATTGCGGGTCACGACCAGCGCGATGCCACCTCTGCCGATATACCGGTTGACGATTATCTCGCAGCGGCAACGCCAAAGGACAGCCTGAAAGGCCTTACCCTCGGTCTGCCCAGGGAGTACTGGCAAGAAGGGCTT
>JAJDIC010000022.1 GCA_030266525.1 Desulfovibrio sp. OttesenSCG-928-G15
GAACAGGTGATAGACGCGAGCGTAGACATCAACCGGGGCGGCAAGCCCGCCGCCGTTGATGCCGTGCTCCTTACCGGGGAAGGCTACGAGCGGGCGGCAAAAGGCGAGGACGCAACGGTGCCGGGTTTCCGGCTGCGGGTATCCAACGCCGCGGTTATTACCATGCAGTATATGCCGGATATTTCGCCCCTGATTTCCATGACGCGCTGAAAAAGGAGTACCCCGTATGCGAATCATGCTTCCGGCCATAACGTTCTGCCTGGCCGTTCTGCTTTGCGCGCCCGCCAGGGCGGCGGATGCTGCAGAAGACGTCCCGCCCCCCTGGGAGGGACAGTACTGCAACGAGGAACGCTGCCTTGCCGTAACCAACCTTGACGAAGGTCCGGAGGGTGGCCTGTTCTTCGATTTCGCCGTGACAACGGTGCGGGGTGAAACACTCGGCAAAGCGTCCGCCATGGTTGACGAGCACCGGGCTGGGTATAATGCTCTGTTGTTCGATCTGGCTGAAAACGGTACCGCCATCACCATGTCTCTGGACCCGGAATTACCGCTGGAAGCGGACCAGACCTGGTTCCGGGAATGCCCCGGCCTGTATGCCCGGGCCGGGGCTTTCACTCCCCCCCTCATCACGTTGGAAGGCGGCGGCGAATCCGCTTCCTTGACGGCGAAGAACATCCGGAACGGAAAGGAAGCCGCCCTTGAAGCCCGCATACCGGATTTGGTACAGTTCATCCTGCGGCGCGGCACCCCCAACGGTACCAACCTTATAGCCGTTTATGGCGACACCGGTGAGAACCTGCTGGGCACGCTTCCCCCGGCAATGCGCGGGTTTGACGGGTACGGTGAAATTGAGGAGGGGTTTTCCATCCAGTTCGCCGTCCGCGACCTGAACGGGGACACTGTTCCTGAGGTGCTCGTTGCCACGAGCGACGGCGCGGCTGTTCTTACTGCTGCCGTATTCGTTTACACGCCGCAGGGAATCAAGCGGTTCCACTGCTCCGGTGTGATTGAGGGGCAGAACGCGCTGCATGTGGATGCGAAGGGCGTCATCAGCGTACCCTACGGCTCGCAGGGCCTGTTTACAGAATACATCGTGGCCGCTGACGGCGCGATAACAGAAAGACGGTAACGGGGTGGCGGCATGGGACGTCTGAAAATTTTGGGTATCATCTTCATATGTTGCGCGGCCGTGTACTACGGGCTGGTGCTCATCCTCGCGGGGGGCATAGATTAGGGCTTGTAGGCAGATGAACATTGGGCCCAGCCGCTCCGGCAAATCCAAGGCAAGAATTTGAGGACAAATCCTTACAGAGCATGTATACATTTTCACCGCAACCATGCTCCGGAGGCATTGTTGTGGTGTCGGCGATGACTTACTCGCGGGAGCGGCGTATGAATATTCCCTCTTCTCAAAATCATGCGGTTCATGCGCACCTTGTGGAAATTTGCGAGCAGATTGCTCTGGGAAATTACGAGAAAGCCAAGGAACTGTTTGAATTTTCCTCCCGCGAGCAGGCGGACGAGGTTAACCGGCTTCTCGCGGAAGCTCTTTCCATGATGCTGGTGCGTATCGAAGCGCGCGAGTTTGAACGGGACCGCCTGCTCGCGGCGGTATCCGAAGCGCAGGAAGAATTGGAGCGGCATCGCGGCCGCCTGGCGGAAGAAAATAAACGGCTGCGGGCCAAGGTGCGGGAAAAAGAGCCCTCGTCGCGCATCGTCGGCAACGCCCCGGCCATGCAGGCGCTTCAGGTTCAGGCCGAGCGACTGGCCTCTTCGCGCGCCACTGTGCTCATCACCGGAGAAACCGGGTCGGGAAAGGGCGTTCTTGCCCGGCGCATTCACGATATCGGTCCGAGGGCGGGCAAGCCTTTTGTGGATATCAACTGCGCCGCCATACCGGCCTCTCTTCTGGAAAGCGAACTGTTCGGTATAGAGGCGGGCGTCGCCTCCGGCGTACAGGCCCGCATGGGCCGCTTTGAACAGGCAGACGGCGGCACACTGCTTCTGGATGAAATCGGCGATATGCCCCTTGAAAGTCAGGGGAAAATTCTGCACGTTCTCGAAAGCGGTACCGTGGAACGCATCGGCGGGCGCAAACGCATTCCCGTGGACGTGCGCCTTATGGCCGCGACGCACAGGGATATTGAAGACCTTGTCAAACGCAGCCTGTTCCGGGAAGACCTGTTTTACCGGCTGCACGTTGTGCGCCTGCATATTCCCCCTCTTCGGGACCGGGCGGACGATATTCCCCTGCTGGTCAGCAAAATCCTTGACGAATTGGCGGCGGGTTCGCAAAGCGCGCCCCGCCGGGTCAGCCCGGACGCCCTGAACCTGCTCATGCGGCATACGTGGCCCGGAAATATCCGGGAACTGCGTCACGTTCTCGAACGGGCGCAACTGTTCGCCGAAGGTGTAAAAATCACGGCAGCGGAAGTTGCAGCATCTCTTCACGGTCACAACGCAGGCCAGACGCTTTCTCCCCCGTGGGAAGGCGTTCCGGGCGGCGATGCGCGGCTGCTTACCCTTGACGAAGCAATGGACAGGCATATCCGGGAAGCTTTGGCCCGGAACGGTGGCAACAAATCCCTCACTGCCCGTATTTTGGGCATCAGCCGCGAGGGATTGCGCATGAAACTGGCACGGGTGGTCGAGCCGTCCGCCAGGGGGCCGCAAAAACGCCATGGAAAAATGGAACGGTAATTGCTGTTGCATATACGGTATGCGAACGTCCCCTGGAAACGTTTCGCTTACGTGACATTTTTGTATGGCTGGAGGGCACCATGGAAATAACTGTGACCCATATTGCCCCGGTGTATAAACTCTGCCTTTCCGGACGGTGGGATGCCTTCACGGCCAAAGAGTTTGAAAGCCTGACCGGGGAACTCGTTCACGATAAAAGTATGCGCTTTGTCGTTCTGGACCTTTCCAACGTGGACTACGTCAGCTCCTTCGGGCTACGGAGCCTGCTGGGGCTAGGGAAAACGCTGGAACCGCTAGGTGGTGCCATTCATGTTGCCGCTCTGCGCCCGCAGGTGGAAAAAGTTTTCGTCGGGTGCGGCTTCGGCAGCCTGTTCCCCACCTTTGCCGATGCCGATGCAGCGGCGGCGGCCTTTTCGGACAGGGCGTGAGCAACCCGCGCGGAAAACCCTTTTCCTCGGTATCGCTGCCGCGCCGTCTGGGCGTGCGTTTCACCTTACCGCTTTTATTCGTTCTTCTTCTTTTTTCCGCAAGCATGCTCGGCATGGGCTACCGCAACGCCAGGGAGCAGGTTTTTGCCGGAGCCGCCGCCTACATCCGCCAGTTGGAGGCCTTTGCCACGTTGCAGGAAGCCTACGCCCGGCAGTGGATCGAAGGGAGCGTCATGCCCATTGTGCGGGCATTGGAAGATGCCGGGCCGGAACGCTATTACGCTTACGAAAGCCAACGCCTGCGCCTGGAAAACGCCATTATGGCAGCCATGCCTGCCGGGCAGGGGCAGATGGGCATTCGCGTGTACCTGGAAGACGGAAAGGGCGGGCGGCACGGCATCAGCTTCGCCAGGGGAAAAGCCCCGTTGCGGTTCACCCCCGGTGAAGATGAGGTGCGCCGCGCGTTCCATGCGGTCGCGGAAGACAAGGGCGCGTGGCAAACGTACGTGGAGGGAAACACCGAGAGCGGGGGCGGGACGAAAAAAAACCTGATCGCCCAGTATTACACGCCGGTATTCAAACGGAATTCCCAGGGGCAGTGGTCCCGGTTCGGCGTTCTGGCGGTGGAGGTCACCCTTTCCTGGCTTGCGGACCGCATTCACACCATCAGCACCACCCCCGACGCGCATATTTTTTTCATGGACAGGGACGGAGCCTGGACCCTGCCCGAACCTTCCGTTACGGCGGGCAATCTCGGCCTGTCGCAACTGCACCGCAGCATGGCCGCCAAGCAGGCCGGGCAGTCGCTTGTCACCTGGAAGGGGCAGCCCCAGGTGGCAGCGTACAGGCCGCTCGGTTCCGGCGATCTCATGCTCGGCATCTTTATCCCGGAAAAAGGCCTTTTCGGCAGTCTTGATCGTATGGTCATGCTGTTCGCGGCCGCTGGGTTGAGCCTGTTCCTGTTCGCACTGCTCTCCCTGCGCAGGACAACGGAACTCATATTGCGCCCGCTGCGCAGTTTGAGCCGCGACGCGGACCGCCTCTCTGCCGGTGATTTCAGCTATGAGCCGTCCGAAGGCGCCGGGGCGACCGCGCCGTTTTCCCTTTTCAGCGGGCATCCGCGCTGGCCGGACGAACCGGGGCGGTTGCGCAACGCTTCCGCACAACTGCGCGTGGCCCTGCGGCAGCGTCAGCGGGACCTTACCCTGCTTGCCGCCACCAGAGAACGCCTGTTCGGGGAAATCGCCCTCGCGGGGAAGCTGCAACACAACCTGCGGCGCGGGAGCTCGGAAGTGCCGGAGAATATCCTGCTCGCCGCGGAACTTCGTCCCGCAGGACATATCGCGCAGGATATCCTGGACTGCTTCCCCCAGAATCCGGATACGCTCTGTCTTGTCGCGGCCAGTGTGACGGCGCACGGCGTTCCGGCTGCGCTTCTGATGGACAGGGTTATACCTCTTTTGCGTGAACTGCTCGTCCACGGAGCCTCTCCGGCAGAAGCTCTCAAAAACGCGAATATTATTATTCATTCTTATGCCCCCATAGACAAAACGGAAATTTCCGCCTTTGTTTCCGTGTTCATCGGCGCACTTCGCGCGACCGACGGGGTGCTCACCTGGGCCGGAGCCGGGAAAAACCCGCCCTACAGGGTGTTTGCCGGTACGGCGGAGGCACTTCCCTGGTCCGGCGATCTCCCGTTGGGCGTCAAACGGAATGCGGCCTACCAGAATCAGACTCTCGCCCTGCGGCCAGGGGAAACCCTGTTTCTCTGCGGCGGCAGGCTTCTCGCCATGCCGTCGCCTTTGGGAACGGTGTTTGGTGAGGACCGTCTGCTCTCCCTTTTGAAAGCCTTCACCGGAACACCGGCGAAACTCTTGGAAACCGTTCTTGCGGACTGTCTCGCCCATACGCAAAGTGAAACCCCGCCCGAAGACATAGCGGTACTGGCGGCGCGCTGGCTGGGGGAGAGGCAGGTATGAGTACGCCCCTTCCTGTGCATTTGCCCGGCGCGGTCGTTCCAGCGAACGGCGAGAACGAATGCCTTTCCCTGTCGTTTGCCGCTGAACTCGGCATGGTGGAAGGGCTTTTGTCCCTTGCCGATGAGTGGGCGGCGCATCGCGGAACGTATAAAGACGACCGGACATCTCTCAGGCTCGTCCTTGAGGAACTGCTTCTCAACCTTTGCCTGCATGCGAACAGCCGGGCCAAAGGCAAGGAAGTGCGGGCCGATCTCGTCATAACGCCGGTTTACGCAACGGATGAAACCGTGCCGGGAAACGATGCCGCACCGCATCAGGGGCCACGCCGGATACAGCGGCTTACCGTAATCTTGCAGGATACGGGACCGGCATTCAACCCTCTGAAAAATGACGGCCTCACGCCCGGCTCCGCCAGCACACTTCAGGAAGCCGTACCCGGCGGCCACGGCCTGACCCTGGTCCGCCTGCTTACAACGGAACGGGAGTACACCCGCCGTCACGGAAACAATCTCCTGAAGCTGTCCCTTGTCTGCACCGGGCCGGGAACGGCCTCTGCCGCCGCGCACGGTGCGTCTGCCCCCTCCTCCTCCGGGGCCGCCGCGTCCGGGAAGGCGTTTTTTACGGCATTGCCGCGCCTGTGGCACGGCAATCTGGTTACCAGACAGACCGCGCTTTTTTTCTGCATATCGCTTGTCATGCTGTGGGGAGGGCTGCTTTTTTATTATCTGGCCGCTGGCGATTCCCGCCGGGAAAATTGCCGGAAACTGTGCGCACAGGCCCTGCACACCCAGAACATTGCAAGCTCGACGTTTCTGGAACGCCTTGGCCAGAGTTTTGTCCAGTTCACGCAGGGCCTTGATGCGCTTCCCGACCATGCGGCGATTCTGGATGACGACGATGCGTTTTTTGAATCCTTGCGGGATGGCGTTCTCATCCGCACGGTGACGGCGGATACAGCCGTGCTTGGGGTGGTCAGGGGAGAACGCGGTAAGCCGGGCGCGACGTTGCTGTACAGAACGGGCGACTCGGTCAGTCGCCTTCTTCTGCCGCTCGATTTTGATGCGTTTGTGGAGAAATCCGCTGCTGGCGGCGGGTCTGCTGTCAGCGGTCGCTCAGTATGGGCAGGCCCCATCCGCGATCTGCCGGGAGATGCCGGAAAAAGACACGCGGGTATGCTGCTCGCCAAATTCGTAGGGGGCGAAAACGACAAAGCTGTATGGGTCGGCCTTGTTATCACCATGCCGTGGATTGCCGCGACGCTGGACGCGCTCTCCGGGTTTGATTACGTGGCCTCGGCTTTCGTTACCGAGAAAGGGGAGTACATCGTCTATCCTCCGGGAAGAAGCGTCCACAACGGGCCGCAAAGCTTGGAAGACGAAGCGGCTTCACCGGCAATGCGTGAACTTATCGGGGCTGTCAGGAATCGGGAAAACGGAATGATTCCCCTGGCAGATATTTTTCCAGACAAAACTTCCGCCTGGGCCGTGCCGTGGCGCGGGGAGACCACCCTGGCCTTTGCTCACATGACAATACCCGGCTGGAGCTTCCTGCTGCTCGTTCCTTCCGACAAAGTGGGGAGCACGCCGCCCTCCCTGCCGCTTCCCATGCTTCTGCTGGCGGTGTTCGGGCCTTTTCTTGTCGCCGCTACCGCAAGGAAAGCCGCTTCCGGCGTTATCCGACCTCTGGAACGGCTTTCCGATGCGTTACGGAAGATCGCGGACGGCGACCTGGATACGCCGTTGCCCGCAGCTCAGGCGCGTGACGAAATAAGCGGCATGCTGCACGCTTTTGAGCACGTTCGCGTCACATTGAAACATTCTTTCGCCAATCTGATGGAAGCGACGGCAGCGGAGCAGCGCGTGCGCAACGAACTGACGCTCGCGCGGTCCATACAGAAATCCATGCTGCCGGCATCCCCGCCGGATGTTCCCGGTATCCGCTTCGCCACAAGCATCGACATGGCCGGGGAAGTCTGCGGTGACCTTTTCGACTGCTTTACACTGCCCGGCGAGCCGGATAGTGCTTACTGCCTCATCGGTGATGTCTGCGGCAAGGGTATTCCGGCCTCGGTCGTTATGAGCCGGGCCATGGTTCTGGCCCGCTCGTTCCTTCTGTCCGGCGAGACACTGCCGGGTACGCTCGCCCGACTTAATGACGCATTGTTGCGTTCCAGCGATTCCCTGATGTTCGTGACGCTCATGGTGGCCAGGCTGGAGGGGAAAACGGGCCGTTTTGCCTGGGCGTCTGCCGGGCATCCGCCCCCCCTGATCGGGGCCGCATCCGCCGGTGGAAAAATATATGTTTCCGGGAGTCTTCCCTGGAGCGGGGAACTGGTGCTCGGCGTGAAGCCCGGATGCGCCTATACGGAGTATGCCGTACAACTGGCACGGGGCCAGTCGATATTGCTGTATACCGATGGTGCTGACGAGGCCATGGCTTCTGAAGCCGCGTCTTCCCCCCTGCAACCTGGCCGAACCGAAGGGATGCGCATTTTCGGTGAGGACAGGCTGCAAGCGGTCTTCACCTCGGCTTGCGGAAGCGGCGCGGCTGGGCCGCAGGCTGTGCTGGATGAGGTTCGCGCCGCGCTGGCCTCCCATATGGGCGCATCTCCTTGCGACGATATTACGCTCATCGTCGTCCGCTGGGACGGTGCCTGAGTTACTGCACATATCCGCGTGCGCGTTGTCAAAATTGTCTCGCCGGAATCCGGCTCAAAATTCCATCTTCACGTCTTCTTTCTTTTTCTCGTCTGCTTCAAAGAACTCCTTGGCGGTATGCTTGTGGAGGCTGCCGACTATGCTGGCGGGAAAGCTCACAAGGAGCTGGTTGAACGACGAAACGTTCATGTTGTAAATTCTGCGTGCGGCCTGGAGGTGATCTTCCACTTCCACAACGGCCCTCTGGAGTTCCTTGAAATTCTCGCTGGAGCGGAGTTCGGGGTACGCTTCCGCCATCAGGTGTATTCTGCTCGCAACACCGTCCAGCTGCCGGTTCGCCTCGGAACGCTCTGCCATGCTCATGCCCTTGCGGAGCGTCACTAGTGCCGCCAGGGTTTCGGATTCATGTCCGGCATAGGCTTTGGTCACGTCCAGCATCTTGGTGAGCGTGTCGTACCGCTTGGTCAGGCCCACATCAATACCGGAATCTGCCTCGGCTATTTTCACCACCAACTGCGCGAATTTGTTCATCGTCGAAATGTACCAGAGTACGCTTCCGCCCCCGATAGCCGCCACAACAAGCAATAGTACCGCACCGTCACTCATGGGGTGTTCTCCTTTTTCCCGCCGTCAGGACAGATGCATCCCGAAGACCCTTTTCTGTTTTCAGCCGTGATCGCCACAGTTGTGCTCGAAAAATTGCACAATACGTGCCAGCCGGCCAGATGCCGCGGAACGTTTCTTTTTGGAGCCCCTCCGTACCGTTTTGCCAAGAAATAGGGCAGCCACGGACAAGCCGCCCATTTTCCGGGCAGCTGCCGTGCGTCTGATCCCCCTCCGGCAGTCTGATTCGTCGGTGGGCGTGCAGGCACCTTCTTTGGTCCTTTCCCAGCAAAAGCACAAAAGTGACGCGCATCGGGAAAATATGCATGGCGGTATGCGCAGACCCTTATTTCAGCAATCGTTCCGGCAAGAGGTCTGTAATATTACGTCTGCTGTCCAGAATGGCGACTACCCACACTTCGGCTTCTGCCACGCGATAAAAGATGCGCCACGGGGGGGGGGGCAGCGCAGTTCTCTGAATAGGGTAATGCCTTCGGACAAGAGTTCAGGCGGGTACTTGCCGCGTTCCATAATAGCCAGAGTATGGCTCCATCCATCCCGTGTTCTCCCGAGGAGGACGGCTGATTCGAAATGCTATGTTCGTCCTCCGCATGTGCCACAGGGGCCAAGGGCGAGCAAATCGTCGTGATGTTCCATTCTATGATATCCTCATACGAAGGCTACTCATTTAAAATTTACAAAGAAAAATGGGTGTATTTTTTAACCATACTCCGAAATATGGAACATGAACCGCTTATTCTCCAATCATCAAAGACGGGAGGGGAGTCATGAAAAGCGAATCTCGAAAAAACGGCGGGACGGCAATGGGCACACCTGAAGCCGCGTATACACGCGGCAAATGTGCGGAGTGGCTCTGGCGGGTCCGCAAAGAAGCCAGAGTCGCCTTTGATACCAGTTTTTTTGAATGTCTGCGCTGGAGTCTTGGCAGCCTCTCACCGCTTGTGGAAAATCTCAATAAGGAAATGGAAAAGCTGTCACAAAAGAACATTTCCGCCGAAGCCTTCGAAGCCGTCAGGGAGCTTCGGAAAAGCCTCAGTTATAGATTGCCGCCCGAGCTTGAACAGTTCACCGCTGAACATCCCCACCTGCAGAATGTGCTTGAGAGAGCCCTCCGTCATGGATGTGGTGCGGCTGTGGATGCCGCAACGGCAAACCGGGGACCATACCACCAAGCCAGACAGCGACTGAGCCAAGTATTCGGCATAAAACCGGAATCCGCACTGCTGTGCGAAAGTATTTTTTTCCTGGAGCATGTTTGCGAGATGGGGCAATATTTTGGAAATTCTTTACAAATACAGGGCTACGCGAACCGGCATCTTTTTGCTTGTATGTTGGGTATCTCTCCCGCTCGGCTCCAAGCCTGCATGAAGGAGGTGACCCTCTGCGGTCTGGTGGAGGCACCCGAGAATTATTACTGCAATTTCCGGCTGCGAGAGGGGCTTGCCGTCTTCTGGGATGGAGAGATAGTCGCCCCGGGAACATTATTTTGTCGTCCGTTGCAAGGCGATACGCTTCCTCTGGACGATTTTTGCGTTCCTT
The DNA here is from genome assembly GCA_030266525.1 of Desulfovibrio sp. OttesenSCG-928-G15. Next base: position 9,928 of record JAJDIC010000022.1, read on the forward strand.
CTAAAGATGTCGAGTACGCCAAGGCGTTGCTGGAACAAGCCGACGACGCCCCGGTGCATATCCTGTTGTATGGCCCTTCCGGAACGGGCAAGACGACTTTTGCCCACAGTCTTGCCGCATCGTGCGGCATTCGCGCCTGGTCCGTGCCCAGCCGGGACGGCGATGATGACGATGCCCGCCGGGCGTCCCTGACTGCGTGCTTGCATATGGCCTCCAGGCACAAGCGTTCCTTTGTCCTGGTCGATGAAGCGGAACGTCTTTTGGATACCGATATGAATTTAGGAAGACAGACCAAGGATAAAGCCTGGCTCAACGATCTTCTGGAACAGCCCGGCAGGCGCGTTATCTGGGTTACCAACCGAGTCCGGCATCTTGACCAGGCGGTGCGCCGCCGGTTCACCTTCAGCATCCACTTTAAAGAATTGAGTAAACGGGAGCGGTTGACGGTCTGGCGGCAGATACTGGCACGGCATCGGGTCCAAAGCCACATGGACGATAAACGGCTTGGCTGGCTGGCACAAGAGTACCCTGTTGCACCGGGGATTATCGAAAATGCCGTGTCGCAAGCCCAAAAACTGAGTCAAGGCGAAGGGCATTTTGCCGATACCGCCGAACGCTCCCTTGATGCCTATCTGACTTTGCGTCGTAGCGGCCGCAAAGAAGCGCGCGTCAAACAACAAAAGGCAGTTGAAAACTTCAGTCTGGACGGGGTATGCCTTGAAGGTTCGGCGCATGACCTGCTGGACAGGTGCCGTCGGGTGAGTGACGCCATGCGTGACACCGGAGAATTGTGGTCGGGATGCGCTACCATGCTGTTCTACGGCCCGCCGGGAACTGGCAAGACCGCTTTGGCACGCCATATCGCCAAGGTCCTGGACCGGGAGTGCCTGGTCAAGCGGGCAAGCGATCTGCTCAGCCCCTGGGTAGGAGTGGCCGAACAGCAGGTGGCCGAAACCTTTATGCGGGCGGAAGAAGAAGGAGCGGTGCTGATCATTGATGAAGCCGACAGTTTTCTCTACTCCCGCGATACGGCGCAACGGTCATGGGAAACTTCGTTGGTCAACGAATTTCTGACCGCGCTGGAAGAATGTCGTTGTTTTTGCATCTGCACCACGAACAGAAGAGAGAATATGGATGCCGCCGCTATGAGACGTTTTTCCCACAAGGTCGCCTTCGGCTATGCCAAGCCGGAGCAGGCTCTGGCGTTGTACGCTGAATTGCTGAACCCCCTCTGCGCCGAGCCATTGCTCTCGGATCAGGAACAGGAACTGATCCGGATGCCTTCGTTGACCCCCGGTGACTTCCATGCCGTGCGCTCACAATACGGTACTGTTTTTGGGGAAGAAAGCGCTCCCACGCACCAAAGCCTGATTGCCGCTCTCAGACGGGAACAGGCCTTAAAAGTCGAGCGGCAGACCCGCCGTATCGGCTTTAACATGGGTGCGTGATGTCGAGAAAAACGAACCAACACGGACTCTTGACCGTCACGGGTTCTGAAGCTAGGAGAGATGCTGGTGTTAAGTGTCAAAGAGTTTGAAACCAAGTGTCCGCGTACAACGAGCCCGCCCGATTTTCTGGGTGGGCGTTGCCGCCCCCTCCTCTCTGGAGTGCGGCGTAAAAGAACCTCAGTTGACTGCGCGACTTATAAAATCTCTTAAATAGGCATTGTCAAAATTTTTTTCATTGAAGATGACTTCGTTCTCCCCGTCAGGATTTTCGCATGCAGAACCTTGCGATGAATTCTCCATGCCACCGCCATCTTCAACCAGGCGAATGCCGATAACAATCATAGTGACGTGTATCTCGTCGCCCGCTGCGTCATCAGGAATGGCTTGAAAAAAAACACGTGTATTCTCGCGAGCGTTTTCCTGAAGCATGCTTGCCGCGTCCCCGATTTCGTCAATAGAATAGTCTGGTGGAACGGACATTTTTATGAGTAGACCCCGCGTGGTCCCCACGGGAACGCCCACAAGAGATGGGCTCCTCGTGGCCTTAATAAAGGCATAACGCGCGCGCCATGCGCCGGACGCCTCGCCTTCGCCCATCAAACAAAGGCCGCCTGACTTCAAGACTGCTTTGACGTCTGCAAAATCAAGCTCAATAAGGCCGGGGGCCGTAATCAGGTCGACTATACCGCGCACCGCCGAGCAGTGTACTCTGTTAAATGTATTAAACGGGTATGCATGATGCGCTGTTGTTCCAGTACAGCCCCCTATATCGATTGCACTATGAGGAATAACAACGACGCTGTCCGAATGCGCGAGCATTTCTTTAATACCTGCCTTTGCGGTTTTCAGACGCTTTTCCCCCTCATAACAAGCGGGGTGTGACACAACGCCCACCGTCAACGCGCCGGATTCCTTGGCAACCTGCGCAATGACAGGAGCAGCGCCCGTGCCGACTCCGCCTCCCATGCCTGCGGCTATAACGACCATATCGGCACCGTTGACGGCGGCTTTGAGCTTCTCAATGTCATCAAGGGCTGCCTGGCGGCCGATTTGCGGATTGGCTAACGTGCTCAAGTCTTTTGTGAGATTCTCACCGATCTGAATCTTTTGCTCCGCGAGGCAGCTTTCGAGCGCGGATGTATCCGTATTAACGGCAATGAATTCCACACCGTGTACTTTTTGCTCGATCATTTCGTTTAGAATAGTTCCTCCTCCACCACCAACGCTGATGATTTTGATCTTTGCTCGGCAAGTTTCAGAATGTATCGGGGGTTCCATATGCTGCTCCAGATAATAAGTGGTTTGCCAGCCCTTGTTGGAAGCGCCTCCCCAAAAGAAAAAGCGATTCGCTCTATGTGGGATAAGGGACACTCTATATTTTTGATGTCCCTGAATCTGGAGCGTAAAAGAAAAAAAAGGACTTGATGTTGCCGCTGTCGGAGCAAAATCTTGGCCTGCTGCCCTCAGGCTACGAACTTGTCCCGCCTCCCCGCTTCGCCCCGGCCCCTCCCGGCGGATTCGAGCTTCCCATTGCAAGCCGCCGCGCTTTCGGATGCTCGCCATTTTTCCCCTCCTCTTTCCGGTTCGTCGCCAGGAATGCGTGGAGCAAAATTGGAGCAAAAATCAAGACAACAAAAAATGGAGCACATCCTGGATGCGCTCCATTTTTGAAAATCCCTTGGGTTCTTTGTTTTCTGGCGGAGAGGGAGGAAGTAATATTGATTGTATAACACGCTGAAATTTTAACAATAAAATTGAGCAATGTTGACTTGATACCCCCGTGAATACCCCCAATAGTTGTTGATGTATCGGGACGTTCCGGGGCAAGGTCGGACAATCTTTTTCTTTTTATGCCATGACGATAGTAATGTCACAATTGCTTTTACTTGCATCATTTTAGCTTCGCAGACAACTGGAATGTTCAAGGGCCACAAGTTTAAGTCTCTTTTACGACATAAAAAACGGGCCTGTTTCTCTGGCAGGGAGGTGGATTTTTTGAATTAATCGGCAACCTGTTTGCCGGGGGCAATCACTGCTACCCCGCCTGCCGGTTTTGTTACCTGGTTTATTTTGTGAATAATATAGGCGCACCTCTGCCTTGACATGCTAAGAAACGATATTATTTTCTAGAAATAGTCAAAATTCTTAACTTGCTGATATGGGGCTACAATGGTCAATCTCACTCGTAACTTGCTGGAATCTGATAAACTGTTTGATAAAATTGCTGACGAACTGGATATCTCCCCATCATTATACAAGATCGCAGTGGATCGCTATGCCGCTATCGGCAATTGGCTTGATGAGATAAGCCTAACTGATGTCTTTGAAGGCTCAGAAGACCCCATCCCTACGGGAAAAATAGGGGCCGATATTTTTCCCCAAGGATCTTTTGCCTTGGGAACTGTCGTTAAGCCCTGGGTGGGCGGAGAAGAGCAAGAGTACGACATAGATCTCGTTTTTCAGCTTGATCTTGAAATTGGAACTAAACAAGCCTATGCCTTAAAAAAAGCAGTGGGACAAAGACTCAAAAGCCACGGCAGTTATTCTCAAATGCTGAAAGAGGAAGGTAAGCGTTGCTGGACTATTGTTTATGCCGAGCAAAATAATACTCAATTTCACCTCGATATATTACCGGCACTAAATGGTGAAAGTATGTCGCCGCTGCCACATAGAGACAAGGAAATCTGCATCAGTGACAAAACAGGTTCTAGCCACTATCAATGGCTGTCAAGCAACCCCAGAGGCTACGCTGGATGGTTTAAAGAAAAAAATATTGTTGCTTTTAATAGGATCGCAGCTTTTGAACGCAAGAAAGCGGTTGCTATGGACGAGGCCATATTTGCAACAGTCCATGATGTGCCTGATCAGTTTGTCCGAACTCCTCTCCAAAGAGCCATTCAAATTCTTAAGCGACATAGAGATGTGCGCTTCAATGGTCTCGCCAATGAAAAGGAAAAGCCTATATCTATGATCATAACGACCTTGGCTGCACTTTCTTATGGCAATGAAGAAAGTATCTCTCTTACCCTTGAGAATATTATCAACAAACTACTCTCGTATAAAAGCCTTTTGCTTGATGGGCGTGCGCCTACAAACACGCAAAAACTGATAGAGCTAACTGCTGACGGGAAATGGATCATCCGTAATCCTGTTTGTCTTGAAGAAAATTTCGCCGACAAGTGGCATCTGGATGGACATAAGAGGGCTAAGGCCTTTTTCCAGTGGCTTGATTGGCTTGAACAGGACATGGCCGCGCTTGTTGAACAAAACGAGCAGGCTCGTCAAAGGGCACTGTTGGAAGAAAATTTCGGTTCGCGAGTGGCTGCCGCAGTTGTTCCGCTGACTGTGAGCACGGGAGCCTCAAGCCTTCTGATTAGCAATGCTCATGCTGGGGATATTGTCGTTGATTCGCCATCACAACCGTGGAGATGTGGGGCGTAGATTCAATGTCCTTTGGCCTAAGCGAGTTAGCGGCGCACTTTCCCTCCCTCAACGTAAAAATAAAAGGCAAAGACTCTTTTGAGGTCGTTGGTGATATTTATGTAAATGCTCGCTGGGGAGGATTTATTGTTGATGAGTGGTTTTCAATAAAAATTATTGCGGTAAATTTTCCTGCGCTTCCCCCACTATGCGTCGAAACATCGGGGAAAGTTATAAATTACCATGTAAACCCCAAAAAAGATTTGTGCCTCGGGAGCCCGCGAGTGCTTTATGAAGAAATAACGGCACATCCCGATATTGTCTTCTATATTAACAAGTTTGTCATACCATTCTTTTTTTCATTCAGATACCATCAACAATATGGAGTATCTCCTTTTGGTGAACTCGCACACGGCGGTGATGGCCTTTTCCCTAACTATAGAGAAATATTCAAGGCGAGCGACCTCGCCATATGTACTCTTTTAACATATGGAACTAAATTTTTATATAGAGGACATCACCCTTGCCCTTGCGGTAGTGGGCTGAGATTGAGAAAATGCCATGGCCCAAGGCTGAGGGCTTTGTTTGAAGATTATCATCCAGCCCTTTTGCTGACAGACCTAGAGAATTGTGCAGATTCACTGAAAATACACAAAATGAGGTACCAAAAGACTTTTTTTGAAGAAAGATATGCCAAGGCAAGAAAAATTCTTAACACCCTCATTAAAGGGCGTGGCAAGGCGTGAAAGGAGTAGCCTCTTCGTCCAGAAAGATGCTTTGTATCTTTTCTATATGTTGCCGCGCGTTTTCCTGGCCTATTCCTGCTAACTTTTTACTCTGCTTTATGTCATCAAGGGCAACATCGCCTTTCGAAAGGGCAGAGCTAATCCGCAAAATTTTGTCATTACTCCTATCATCAAGCAGGAGCTTTGCCGCCCCCAACGAGTATGAGCTTTGAGAATTAAAAGCCAAGTCAATCAGCCCCAATCGCCAATGAAGAAGACCTGATTTTTTGCCCGCCAGCTTGCTGTATTCTGGGGTTTCCTCTGAACACCCCAAGCTTAGAACTCGAATCTCTTCTTTGGGCCACTCTAACAAGGATAACCCTTCGACAACTCCAACCAATGTAGGGTTGTTCGCAAACATACCTCCGTCAACGAGAAATCTATCCTCTATGGTTTTATGGGGCGGAAAAAAGTAAGGTGCTGCTGCGGTTGAAAGGGCAACATCTTCTGCTTGCATGGTGTAGTCCATTTGGAGACGAGGATGGTGTGATGTTTTGAACATGCAGACCGTATTATTTACAATATCAAACGAGGGGATAACTAAGCGAATTTTGCTTTGCCCTAGACGTTTGCCCTTGAATTTTTCTGTCAGAAGTGTCCGTAGCGCCGTAGAGTCATACACAGGTGCGCGAGCCCCAAATAGCGATTTGAGGAAAAACTGCTTCTTAAATATTTTATCTCCATTATCAAGATATAGCGATAATATTTCTCTTGCAGAAAAGCCAAGCCCAAGTCCGAGGGCAATAATGCCTCCAGTGGAAGTACCGACTATCAAATCAAAGTAATCAATAATTTTTTTGTTAGTTCTTTCTTCAATATTTGCGAGAAGAGAAGCCGGAGCAATGCCTTTGATTCCCCCGCCGTCTATAGAAAGTATTTTGTACATATTGTCTCCGTCAGAACTCAATATTTAATAAAAGCACATTATCCTGAATCTCTAACGGGTTAACGTGAAAAAAACAGACAGAGTTGATTCATTTATATTCTGTGAACCCTTTCATCAAATCCTGAAAGTTCTTCGGGCCGTATTTTTCAAAACTTTCCTGATCTGCAAAAACAAAATCAAACTGATTTTCTGACTGCGCTTGATTGATATCTTCGCACCACTGGCGCAGGCGTTCCATTTTGAGTGGCACATCAAGGTCTTCCTGACCTTTGGTTTCCACTATGACGACTTTGTTGCCCGGAAGTTTAACTATGAAGTCCGGGTAGTAATTGGATATGTCGCCGTCAGCATTGACATAATCCAATTTGAAGTTCACCGCGAAGTAGTTTTTGGCGTAGGAGATGATGTCCGGGCATTTTTCCAGAAAACTGGCGAACACCAGTTCAAAGTGGCTGTCGCCAACAATACGGCTGAAAATACTTTTTTGCGGTATCAGGCTGGCCTGCTCTCTTACCATAAAGGGACGGGTTTTTCGCAGCTTAATGAAATCTCGAATCTCAGCGTCGCCCTTGTCTTTCACCGTCAAATCATTGATAGCCTTTTTCATGGTTTCAATGATTGTTTTGGTGGCTTCAAGCTCGGAGAGGTTGCGTAGAGTATTTGGGCTGTCGAGGTCTACTTCCTCCGTGAACAACTCGTCCCGCACGAACTGCTTCACCTTGCCGTATAAAACGTCATAGCCGCTAAACAGGCGCAGCTCCTTCATGATTGTCTGAGCGAAATATCCAAGAACGCTGCGGTAGTCGGCTATGCCTGCGGTGTCCAGAATAGTCGTGTGCGTCACTTCTCCGATGGTGATGTCTTTGAAGACGATCTCACGCTGCTCTTCTTCGGAAAAATGCCGGTACGAGACTTTCTTGTGCGGCAGCGCCGCCACGTCCAGGTCGGCAAGATTTTTGTATTCCCTATACACACGCGGCGTCATAACCGGGATTTCGATGTCCAGCGCGTCAATGTCTTTTTGGGTGTTCTCATTATCCACCTCAACAACCATAGGGGTTTTGGGCTTTGTGCCCTCGCCCATGGCCTTGCGCTCCAGTTCCACGCCTTCGGCCTGAATAGATTCAACAAACTCCATGAACGCATCGGTGCCGACGACACTGACGTATTCCTCAATGCCGCCGCGATACATTTTGCGCAGGCCGCGCCCAAGGGTTTGTTCCGGCAGAATATTACTCTTGGCGGAGTAGGCCCGCAAACCGACGATGGTAGTGACGTTACGCACGTCCCAGCCTTCTTTGAGCATCAGGACGGAAACAATGGCCTTGTAGGGGCTGCTGTCGTCGTCAATGTCATTGGACTGCTTGCGTAGCTTTTCAAGCTCTTCTTTAGCCTTGCCGGAAGTCGCCTCGGAGATTTCTCCGTTGTTTTTGGTGTGAATGACCAGTACGCCGCCTTTTAGGTCGGGATAATGGGCTTCAAGGTAGTCGGCAACATCATCGCAGTTGCGCGTATCGTCTGTCATAACGAACAGCACGGCCTTTTTGCCGAGCTTCTGATGCTCCTCATAGGCTTTGCGCCATTCAATAACTCCAAGGTCAATATAATCGGCATACTTTTCCGTATATTTGGCGCTTTGCCGTTCCACCAGCTTGGCGCGGCTGGGAGCATCCGGCAACACCGGATGTTTTACGACATTCTGGAAGATGGCTTCAACCAGCGGATAATCCGCCACTGTTTGCACAAAAATAGCACCGTTGTTATGCTTCGGGGTGGCGGTCACGTCCACCTGCAAGCTCAGGGCTCCGCCTTTTTGCAGCAGGCGGTTGTGGATATCTTCAATGGACTTGAACCAGGCCAGCGAGGCGTCATGAATGTGGTGCGCCTCGTCATTGAGGATCATCAATTCATCAATATCCCGGACGATCATGCCCAAATCCACTTTGGAGTCTGTGGTCGCGCCGGTCGGGCGCTTGCCGAGGAAGTAATCCATCGTGTTTTCGTCATCAGGAGAAGGCGGAATATCCTCACCGGCATAGACGCGGTGGATGTTGGTCAGAAAGATATTACCTGTGGAGTGCGATACGCGCACTTCGTCCTGTTTGTGCAGGGTAAGCTGAAAATCGTCGCGCCAGTTGCGCCCGTCATAGCCGTTGTCCGGCAAAGCAGGGTCGTCAAAGAAAATGCGCAACCCCTGAAAGTCTTTGTATATTCTGTCCAGAACAATAATGTTGGGCGCGATAACCAAAAAATTACGGGCAAGCTCGGAATCCGGTTCATACATTTTGTGGAAGTAGCTCCAGGCCAGGGCCAGACTCATAACCTTGGTCTTGCCGCTACCGGTGGCCATTTTGATGACCAGACGCAACCAACTTTCATCAAACATGCTGGCGGATACATGGCCCGCGCTGTCAAAGCGCATCAGGTCGTATTTGTCCCGCGCTCCCACGACATCATAGAGATAAATAATGGTTTCCAGAGCTTCACGCTGGGCAAAGAAATAGTTGAACTCCGCCATGGTGCCGTCAGCCTGCGCCATAAGGTGCGGTTCTTTGAACCACCAGTTAAGCAGGCTTTTGCTGGTGTCTGCCGCGCCGACATAGCCGGAATCCCGAAACTCCTTCACCTTGCGGCGTAGGGCGGCCACAAGGGGCGGCATAAGTTTTTCCATGCTGGTGTCGCGCAAGGCTTCATCGGCAGGGAACCAGCGCACGGCGGGGTCAAGGACGGCATGGGGGGAATCGGGAAAGTCAGGATGCAGGGCCACGGCATAACCTCAAAAATGGAGTTTCGATTTGCGTCTAAATGGGAATCTGTTGTCTTTACACGATATTTTTCAATTGGGGCTCCGCGTTCTGTTTTGCGAACAAATAAGACTATCCCCAAAAAGGTATGTACTTAGCATAGCGTCTTGAACGATTTTCAGGGTCGTCAAGTTTGATCTTGCCGTCATTCACAGCGTCAGAAATGATGCGAGATATTGCTTCCGCCTTGCTTTCCGCCAGTTTGAACCGTTCGCGCAGGCTCTGGTTGGTCATTTTCTGATTGCTCACATAAAGCAGGCAGGCGTGCTGGTAGCAGGCGCGCACCCGTTCTTTGCGATCCATGTCGTCAAAATCTTTGTGGGCGAAAAGAACCACGCTGGTATGCTGCTCGCCGGTGCGGAAATCCGGCGCGGGAAGCTGCCATGCCTCGGCAAAAGCCACAACCTTATCAATGCCGCTGCTTTTTTCTTCACAAATGCGAAAGCGGCGCATGAGGTCGGTCAGGCGCTCGTTGCGCGACTTGTATTCATCAATAAATCTGTCAGTGGGAATCAGCGGCGTACCGGGGTTGGTTATCTCAATTCGGTCACAATAAATTTCGATCATCACAAATGAGCCGAAATCCTCTAAGTCCTGATGTACAAGAGCGTTGGCCACCAGTTCACGGATGGCTATTTCCGGGTACATTCTTGTTTCGGTGCGTAACGCCTGCCCGATTACCTCGTTAGCTGGTAACTGGCTGTTGATATAGCCGACAAGCCCTTCAAAGCCGACAGCGTAGCCCTTGACCCCGATTTGCTCGCGCACGGTTTCGAGCTTATTGGCTCCTTTGTAAACGATCACCCGGGCCGCTTTACGACTGAGAGCGCCGAAATCGGAAAGATTTTTCGCGAAAAGCAGAGCTCCCAAGTTGGTAATGTTCCATACGCCTTCTAACTCCGCAATCAACTGCTCTTGCGCCAATCTGTCCAAGGCGGCGTCCCGCGTGGCGGGGTAAGGGAGCTGCATCAGATCGAAATAGCTTTGGGTGTCAAGCAGCCTGACGACATCTTCGGCGCTGGCCCCGGAAAGCGCGGAGCGCAGCAGAAAGTCGGGATTCCCTTCCGCGAAGATGCGGCGCAGCATATCTTCGGACATGGGCATAAGGCTTTCGCCCACGCGCATGAGGTATGCGCCTTCATAGGTAAAAGCCGTTCCAGCCGGGCGGGGCGGAATATTGAAGGCCAGCACGCGCCCATCCGGATGCGTAACCTCTTCCACTTCCACGCGGAATTTGAGTTTGGAGAAAATCTGGCTTTTGATCTTGTCTGGGTTCGGAAAAGCGGCTGTTCCCACGACCTTGCGCGGGTGTTTATCCGTGATGCCAAGCAAAAGCAGACCGCCGCCCTCGTTGCTCAGGGCAACGCAATATCTGAATAGCGCTTCCGTATCATATTGTTGCTTGGCTTCTTTGAATTCGAGACGTTCGTGCTCTCTGGGAACGGTAATGATGCGGTCTATATCCTTCGCCGAAAGCATTATACTCTCACTTCAATGATGGTCATGGTGTCGTTGCCGAAAATATCCACCACCTTGACGGCGATTTTATATGTTCCGGTGGGATATTCATGGAAAACGCTTTGCAGTTCAAGGCTCCTGTCCTTTTTTGTGCGGAAACTCTGCCATTCGTTTTCAAAAATATAGTCGCCCGTCCAGCTTTCTTCCATCTCGCCGGTATCCGGATTCTTTTGGCGGATGATTTCGCGCTTGCTCTCAAAATTGAAGTCAACCGACCAATAATCAATCCAGTCCGTCCATTTCTTGGTCAGCACCTCACGGCTGACAATACCGTCCTTGTTCTTGTTGACTTTGACGATCTGCCCTTTTTCCACCACCACCTTGCTGGCCTTGTTCTTGAGGGTTGTTTCAGCGTTGGAGATGGAATCCTGCGAGTAGAACACGGAAAAGTCCGTGAGCTTTACGGCCACATTGTTCTTTTTATGCAGCGGCTTGACTTCGATGAAGGAAACATCATGGAAAACAACCTGGTTCTTTTCCACGGCCCGTTTGTCGAAAACTTCCGCCGGAATATACTTGGGCGCAATATCAATATCCTTGCCCCGCGCCTCGTCCAGTACGTTGGGGAACAGGCCCATTTCAAACTCAAAGCCAAGAATATCGACTTTGGTAATGTGCTTTTTTCGGCATTCCAGAATGATTTCTTCCACAAACAGGCGCGTGACCGGCATGTTGACCGGGCCGATAACAACCATGCGCCCGCTACGCTTGCCGTGGAAGGTGGTAAAGCCTTCTACGGCTTCCGCACGGTAGGCATTAAGAATAAGCTCGAGAAAGGCGGCTTCTTTGGCGGCGAGTTGTTGTTGCTTTTGCTCTTCGCGCAAGTCTTGGTTCACACCTACATAGTGCTGGCGCTCGTATTTGCCGAGGTTGAGGATTTCAAAAGCGCGATAATCCTTGCCTTCGGCCTTAAGCTGGCGTTGTGCGCCAATCATGCGTTTGCGAGTGGTGTGAATGGCGAATTTGCCGAGGTCGGTGGCAATCCATTTGCGGCCAAGTTTTTCGGCGACGGCGGCAGTGGTGCCGGAGCCGCAGAAGAAGTCGGCGATAAGGTCGCCTTCGTTGGAAGAGGCTTTGATAATACGCTCGAGGAGGGCTTCGGGTTTTTGGGTGGGGTAGTCCACCCGCTCTTCTGAGTGGGCAGACGCAATGCCAATATCTTCCCAAAGATTTTGGACGGCTTCGCCTTCGTTTTCATCCAAGTAGCGCTTACGCTGTATTCTTCCGTCTTTTTTTGTTGGGAAGTACAACCTGCCTTGGGCATCCCATTCTTGCATTTTTTCTAAAGAGATAGCCCACCCTTTATCCGGCGGTTGATATCCCTTATATTCATACTTCAAATTTTGCCGATGGCTAGGACTGGCTAAGTTGTCTATCCGAAACCTACGGCCATCAGGATCTGTATAGCGATAAGCGCTATCAATATATTCTTGTTTTAGTGGCTTTACCGGAGTTTGAAAATATGTATCCCTACTCTTCGAGTAGAATAAAATCGTGTCTGTTTGGACACCAAATTCAGTTGGTATCTTATTTGTAGCCCCTCGTCCTGTTTTACGCTTCCATATTATTTCGTTTCTAAAATTTGAACTATTAAAAACTTCATCTAAAACTATTCGCATTATACTGTTAACGCGCCAATCACAATGTACATAGATACTTCCATCTTCTGCAAGGACATCATGAGCCAAGGCCAATCGCTCGTATATCATCGATAAAAAGCTATCTGCGCCTCGTCCCCAAGTATCTCTGTACGCAATCTCTTCAAGAATATTTGGCTTTTTGGTGAAGGTTTCTTCACCCACCTCAATATCCATAGAAAAATCCGCGCCCACGTCAAAGGGTGGATCAATATAAATCAGCTTCAAGCCGCCCTGGGCTTCTATGGCTTCGCGCATGGGGCCGCTTTTCAATGACGAGAGAATGAGCTTGTTGTCACCCCAGATCAGTTTGTTTGTCCAACCCTTGAGCTGACGGCCACGCGAATCGATATCGAACAGGCTGAGTTGCAGGTTTACCGGTTTTTCCGCACGCGGTTCGTCCACCTGTTCAATGGTCTGAAAAGGCAGCACGACATTGCATACCTCGTTGGTCTTGCCGTTCCAGACAAGCTCCACCTCGCGCTTGTCGTCAAAAAGCAGAAAGCGGTACTTTTCCGGCAAAGGCTTGTCGGCTTCAAGAAAGCGGATGATTTCCTGTTGCTCCTGCGGGGTAAGGCGCGGCATGGCGGGCTCCAAAATATCTGAATATTCTTAATGTTCTTTGCAGATGTGCTTCTCCGCAACGTACAGTAGGGGCGGGCAAAAAACAAGGAAAGATGCCGCGTGTTGCCCGCTCGTCCGTTTCAGCGTTCTTCCGTCAGTAGCGAATTTTCAACAGCCCTCCGGATAAAATCGTACTTCTGTATCATCCTCAGTAAGTCCAAAGCCGACATTCCGGTACTCTTGTAATACCAGTTATGCGCTCGCCATACTGTCATGTCGAGATCCAGGGCCGCCTGCTTTAGAGTAATGCCCTGGCATCGTAATATGTTCACGATATCTTCCGTGAGTTGTTTATTGTCGAATACTTTTTTGTGGCAAATCTGCCACATATTTTGTCTGGACATGTGGCCCTCCTTCGCTGACAGTGCGAATTGAAATATTTTCAGGCGTAATAAGGAGATAATCGGCTGATGAGACCACCGGGAACGCCATATACTCAAGAAGAGATCAGAGGGCTTCGCCTCAAGGGGGCCGTCTATATCCGTATGTCCACGGACGTACAGACGGAATCCCCGGAAAATCAGGAGAGGCAAATCCGCGCCTACGCCGCACAATACGGTATTGAAATAGTCAAGGTATATGCTGATTTGGGTGTCAGTGGCATGACCGCAGAAAAGCGAGAACAGTTCCAGACCTTAATCGATGACGTTGAGCAAGGCCGTAACGCTTACAACATTGTGTTGTACTTGGATGAAAGCCGCTGGGGAAGGTTTGTGGACAGTCGTGAAGCCGAATACCACCGTATGCGGCTGGAGCGTAAAAATGTCATCTGTCAATCTTGTGAAAAAGCCCTGGCGTTGACCAGCAATATCGCTGATCGGATTATGACTTTGTTGCGGGATGAAAGCGCCAGCGACTATTGCCGCCAACTTTCTCAAAAAGTTTGGGTCGGGCAATGCAATCTGGTCACAAAGGGGTTTCGGCAGGGTGGGGTAGCGGGTTTCGGTCTACGCCGTATGCTTTTGGACGAAACAGGAAAACCAAAACAGGAATTGACAATCGGCCAACGCAAAAGCTTGCTCACAGAACGGGTTATTCTGGTTCCGGGGCCGGAAGAGGAGCGTAAGCTCGTACTCTGGATTTATGAAAAGTTCATTTCTGGAGCCAGTGAAACAGAAATCGCCACGACCCTGAACGCTCAGGGCATCTGCAACCACTTTGGGCGTCCCTGGTCACGCGGAACGGTCTGCGAAGTGCTGACCAATGAGAAGTATATCGGCAACAATCTTTTCAACCGCACTTCTGGCAAAATGAAAAGTAAGGCCAGGCCAAATCCGGAAACGGAATGGGTACGCAAAGAACATGCCTTTGAACCAGTTGTTGATGTTGGACTTTTTGGCATGGTGCAGGAAATATATAGAGAGCGAAATAAAAAATTCACAAATGACGAACTACTGAAAGGATTACAAGACTTGTACGCCAGAGAAGGACGTCTCTCTGCGCTAATTATAGACGAAGCGGGTAATTTGCCGCCCAGCAGCCTATTTCGCACCAGATTCGGCGGTCTTTTGCGGGCTTACCGTATGATTGGCTACACCCCGGAACGGGATTACCAATATGTCATCATCAACCAGCGATTACGCGCATTCCATGTTGAAACTGTCACTGATGTCATCAGGCAAATAGAAATACTTTGCGGGAGAAGTATTTTTGTAGACCGAGATACTTCTCTGCTGGAATTAAATCACAACCTATTCCTTTCTATTGTTATCAGTCGCTGCTTCACAACCCCAACGGGGACAAAGCGGTGGAAAATTCGTTTCGATGCGGGACTTCATCCGGACATTACCGTTGCTGTGCGCATGGATGAGCGTAATGAATCCATACATGATTATTACATTCTGCCCGCGTTGGAATTTTCTGATAATCCGATAAGGCTGTCGGAAGACAATACAGGTCTTTTCGATAGTTTTCAGACTGATACGCTCGACTACCTGCTTGGCTTGAGCATCAATATACCCCTCGACAAGGCGGTGCATAGTGGAACAAGAAGCAATCATTCTTATTTCCGTTGAAGATATTAATATATTGAATCCGCGGACACGAAATCAGGGTATTGCCGAGGAAATTCGACAAAACATCCTCACGGTGGGTTTAAAGCGACCTATAACGGTTGCGCCAAGGAAAGACTCGAAGGTTGGTAAAAAATATGATCTTGTGTGCGGTCAGGGGCGTCTTGAGGCATATATAGCCGCTGATGAAAAGGAAATACCGGCCATAATCAAGACGGTAAGTGAAGAAGACGCGCATATCATGAGCCTCGTGGAAAACATTGCCCGCCGCAACAACAATGCGTTAGAACTTCTCCAGAGCATAAAGTACCTGAAGAAACAGGGCTATGATGATGGGGCCATTGCCGAAAAGACAAACCTCGGCAGAGACTATATCCGGGGGATTGTCCGTTTGTTGGAGCAGGGCGAAGAGTATTTAGTTGGTGCAGTGGAAAAAGGGCGAATCCCTTTATACCATGCGCTCACAATAGCAACTGAAGACGATGCTGCTGTACAGAGAGCTTTGGCAGAGGCCTATGAGGCGGGCACATTGACCGGCAAAAAACTTGTTCTCGCGCAGAAGATCATCTCCAGGCGCAAGCATTACGGGAAGGGGCTTTCTGCTCCGCAGCGCGAAAAATCCGGGCTTTCAGCGGAGGATGTGATCGCAGCCTATGAAAAAGGGGCGCGAGAAAAAAAACAACTGCTGGCTCAAGCGAACTATATCAAGCAGATACTGGCATACACCTCTGCGGCACTCCGGCAACTGCTAAGCGACGTCCACTTTACCAACCAACTCAAGGCTGTCGGCCTGCACGACATCCCCCAGCAGGTGGCAAATATTTTGAAAAGGTAAGCAGGCATGACACGCAAAATCAAACATGGCTTTCATATGGAGTTGGTCGAATTGCCGCTGGCCGACTTGTTTCCTACAAAAACGATTTCCCACCAAATTAAGCAAGGCAGAAAATACCGCCAAGTTCTTTCTTCTGTCCAAGAGGTAGGACTTATTGAACCGCCAGTAGTTACCCCGTTAAAAAACGGAAAGGGGTATTTATTGCTCGACGGTCATTTGCGCATTGCCGCTCTTGATGAATTGGGAATCAAACGTGTTTTATGCCTGATCTCCACAGATGATGAGGCCTACACTTATAATAAGTATGTGAACCGGCTTTCTGCAATTCAGGAACATAAAATGATCGTGAAGGCTGTAGAGTCCGGCGTCTCTGAAGAAAAGCTGGCCAGTGCCCTCAATCTTGATATCCGGACAATCCGATATAAAAGACAGATGCTGGACGGAGTTTGTACGGAAGTTGTCGAATTATTGAAAGATAAAGATGTTCCGGAGCATGTTTTCAGGATGTTACGTAAAATGAAAGCTCCGCGACAGGTTATCGTTGCCATGCTTATGAATGACCAGAACAAATTTTCCATCCCATACGCCAAAGCTCTTTTGGAAATGACTCCACCGGCGCAGCTTGTCAACCAGGGCAAGCCTCGCAAGCTCACGCCAGCAATACTCGCCCGTCAGGCACGCCTTGAAGAAGAAAACCTTGCCTTATCACAGGAAGTCGGCTCATTGAAAGAGCAGTATGGGACGGAAATGATCGATTTAACCGCAATGCAAGCATATCTGAAAAGGCTGCTCGGCAATGAGGCCGTCGCGGGCTATTTGCAGGAGTTCAATGCGCC